>JBBIVS010000312.1:0-5044 GCA_037439605.1 Draconibacterium sp.
GGTGATGAAATGCTCGTCGCTGTGATGGATCGGCCTGCCGCTTTCGCAGGGGCATCCGCTGAACATATAGCTGGAGACCATCACCACCGGCACGGAAACGGCGATCCGATCATCCAATGCCGTCAGCACGAACGCCTGAGTTCCACCACCCGATTCACCGGTAACCCCGATTTTTTCAGGGTCAACATCAGGTCTTGTAACCAGATAGTCGAGTACCCGTTTCCCATTGTAAGTCTGTAAAACCAAAGCAACCGGAATTTTATGCGTAACCTGTTTCGAGTCGCCATAACCCACCATATCGTATGCAAAAACCACGGCTCCCATTTTTGCAAAACTTGCGCATCGTTTCTGCACATCCTCACTCATGCGGCGGTCTTCCCAATGCCCGTGCGGGCTCAGAATCGCCGGACATTTTTTAACGGTTTTCAGCGGACGGTACAAATTACCGGTGATGTAAAACCCGGGAAAGCTTTCAATTGCAATGTTTTCAACGATATAACCATCCATCTCGCGGGTGCCGTGTATAATGGTTTTGAAATCGTTGCCTGCTTTTGGCATCTGATCATATTTCATCCCGGTTATCAATCCCTGTCTAATGATTTCGGCACGTTTTTCCCAGTCGGCTTTGGTTGTCCACTCCGAAGCCCATTTTTTCAGTATGGCTGCTGCTTCATCTTCGGTCCAGAAAGCACCCTGACAAAGCATTGTATTCTGGGTTTTTGCATTCTGCCAAAAGGCGGACAGCAAAACAATGCATAAAATTGTGGTTAACAATCTGCAACTCATGTTATTTTTGTTTATTGGTTATTTATTTGTACTCAGACCATTCACAAGGTGTGGTCCCAAACAATGAAAAAACAGCGTTGAAACTTGATTTCAGCGGACTGCAGGCATACACACCCACTCTCACTTTATCGGCAGTTTTGTGAAGATGAAACATCCGCATCTGCTGCCAGTTTTTTCCATCTGAAGAATTTTCGAGATAATAATCCTGACCTCGACGACTAATCCGGTACCACATTTCTGAAGTTTTAGAAGAAATATCGCAGGTGGCCCAATCGGAATATCCGAGATTTGTAACTACCGAACCTAATCTTGAAAACTGTTCATTTTCAAACTCTACATCGGCTTTCACCCAGTTTTCGTTATCGATAAAAAGCAGCAAACCGCACTGGTCGTACAAAAAACTGCTCTCTTCAAATTCGGTTTTCACCACAAACGAAAAATCGCCTGTCACTTCCTTCAAAAATGCCGGTGCATTGCTGTTCTGAAACCCGTAATAGGTGCGTTGCCACAAGTCGGTGCCGGGTTCGGTTTCAATAATCAGTTGGTTAAGCTCCAAAACCGAACGTTTTGGCTGATTTAACCAGTAATACTTGTTTAATTCATCGTTTATCATTTTCTGTATCAGTTAATTATTGTTCTTTTCATTTTCCAGTTTCAGGCGTTCATTTTCCCACCTATGGTCGATGTATTCCCAGGAAAGTTCGTCATCTTTTATCTTCACCAGCACAAAACCTTCCATTGTGTTGTGCCGTCTGCCTTTCCAACCATTTCCTGCAATGGAGCCACCCGTAATAAATTCAAACCTTTCGTTTACAATGCCTGACTCTTTCCAGTGAATGTGTCCCTGAAGAATGAGTTTCAGGTTGTGGTTCTCGAGCATTTTGAATACTTCGGCAACATTATCAATCATTGGAGTGCCACTGCCTGTCATCTGCCCCCGCACACTCAGCATCGGAATGTGACTGACCACGACAACCGGCGTTAATGTGTCGGTTTTTCCAAGGTCCGACTTCAGCCATTCAAGCTGTTCATCGTGAAAATGCCCGCGGTACTTTTTATCCTCTGTCACATCAAGCGAATTCAGTACAATAAAATGCCAGCCGTTGTGATTAAACGAGTAGTAAGGTTTTCCAAAATATCGTTCGAACATGCCGGATTTGTAATCCGGATTTGTTTCGGGTTCAGGACTTTCAGGATAAATGGCGAACAAATCGTGGTTGCCCAAAGTGTTGTAAACCGGCATCCTGAAACCGTTGCTCATTTCCTTGTACAACGTGAAAAGGCTGTCGCACCGGGCCTGCCCGCCTCGCATGGCATCGTAAACCAGATCGCCGCCGGTGATTACAAAATCAGGGTTAAGTTCGTTTGTTTTATCGATGGCCAATTGAAACCCTTTTGGCGCATTCATCTCTTGTTTCAGGTGAATATCGGTCATAAAAACAAATGAAAACGAATTATCGGTTTTTGTTTGTTGATTTTTTTCGGAACATGCCGCCAACAATGAAACAGCAATGAGCCAAAAACATAATTTTCTGATAATCATATTTTTATCCTAATTAATTAGATTTTACTATAAAACAATATTTCCCCGAGCCAACCCTGAAACGATGAAAACCGTTTTCAAAACCCCGGGATTGATTTCCTTCCAACTTTCCGACTGGCTGTTTTCGCTCAAAAATTGCTGCATTTTCTGCTGCAGGCACAAAAACATCGGCGGTTGTATTGAAGGGAACCTCCACATTCAGACTGAAATCTCCGTTTTCGGTTTTCCAGGATGAGGAAACTTTTCCGCGAATGGTTTCTGTACTTGCCGAAGCGTGGTCAAGGTCTTTTAACAAGTTTGGCTGAATGACAAATGATTTGAAAGCCGGAGCCTCTTCACTGAGCCTGATTCCTGCGATGTACTTGTAAAACCAGGCATCGATGCTGCCCATCATCACATGGTTTTTTGATTGTTTCAGTGTCCAGAACTCGCAGACAGTGGTATATTTTTCCATCATGCTGTTCCAGCTTGGGTAGCTTTTCTGGTTGATGAGTTCCCAAACCACATCGGGCCTGCCCAGTTGTGCCAGCGCTTCTGGCATGTATTTCGTTCCCAAAACTCCGGTGGTCAGGTGTGTGTTGTTTGTCACCACAATATCGGTAACAAGATTTTCAAGAACTTTTGTTTTGTAATCCTCCGGAACTAAACCAAGAAACAACGGAAATGCGTTGGCCATCTGGCTGCCATCGTTGTAATTTCCGGTTTCGGGATTAAAATATTTCTGGTTGTAAGCTGATTTAATTTCTTCTGCAAGCGCAGCAAACTGCCGGCTTTCGGGTTCATTCCCCAGTACTTTTGCTATTTTTGAAAGAATCACTGCATCTTAAAAATAAAATGCTGTTGGCACCGATTCGGGCTGACCTTCCTTCCAGCCTTTTACCATACTGCCCCAGTCGCCAATCCAGCCCATCGGCACAATATAATTATCGGAAATGCTGTCGAGAAACTGCAGGTAGCGTTTCATGGGTTCGTAATGGCGGGCCAGTATTTTTTTGTCGCCATAATATTGGTAAAACTGCCAAACCATTGTAAAATACGTGCTGCTCCATTCAACGCCCTCGTCCCAAATATAGGGTTGCGGCGAAATGATGGGCAGGTCGCCGGTTTTTGCATCCTGGTTGTCGCGGATGCCTTCAAACCAGTTTTCGTAAAACCGGGCCATGTCGAAATTGAACATCGCCTCTTCTGCAGTCACCTGCGCATCGCCAAACCAACCCAGCCGCTCGTCGCGCTGCGGACAATCCATCGGATAGCCCAACATATTACTTTTCTGCGACCAAACCGTTGCACGGTGGATTTTATTGACAAGTTCGTTGCCACACTCAAAATCGCCGGCCTGTTTGTTGTCGGTGTGGACCACGCAACCTTCAATATCCTGTAATTCGAAATCGTTGTTACCCGAAACTTCGGCATATTTAAACCCGAAATAAGTAAAATGCGGTTCGTAAGTTTCCACACTTTCGCCTTTCAAAATGTATTCAGCTGTGGCTTTTGCGTTTTCGTTGCTGGTAACATCCAGCGTGCTGTCGGGGAAAATATCCTCGGCAATACGGATTTTTATTTTTGTTCCTTTTTCACCATTAACTTTTATTCTGACCCATCCTGCAAAATTCTGTTTCATGTCAAAAACCTGCAGATTTTCAGCCTTTTTAATTTCAACCGGTTTTATTGTCTGAATCACTTTTACCGCAGGCATGGTGTGCGATTCAAGCCGTGCTGCAGGCTTCTCAAAAACCGTCACCGGATTCCAGCCGGCATCGTCAAAACCGGCTTGGTTCCAGTTGGTTTGTTCCAGCCGGGCATCATAAATTTCACCATCGTAAATACAGTTGTAAACCACCGGGCCGTCAGAAAACTTCCAGGTTTCATCGGTTTTGATGATTTCTGAAGTTCCGTCGGTGTACTCAACCTGAATTTGTCCCAGCGCCTTTTTGTGGCCAAACCACTGCATCCGGTATTGTGCCCACCACTTTTTGTATGGGTTGTACCAGCCATTTCCAAGGTGGAAACCCAGCGCATTTTCCCCTTTTACGAGTAAACTGGTTACATCGTAAGTATCATACAAAATGTGTTTGTGATAAGGTGTTTTGGCCGGAGCCAGCATATTTTCGCCCACCCGCTGTCCATTGACATAAAACTCGTAAATACCAAGGCCTGTGACAAATGCTTTTGCCGATTTGACTTTCTTTTCAAGCCGAACCTCTTTTCTGAGCAGCAGCGACTGTCCCGAATGAACCACCGTGTCGGGCAGCGAATACTGTTCTTTTTTGTCAGCAAAAAACCCTTTTTCAGGAAGTGATTGCGTTTTGGGTCCGGCTCCAATCCAGGATGCCTGCCAGTCGGATGGTTTGAGAAAAGCTGTTTCAAAAACCGCAACCGGACTTTCAACTGCCTGTCCTTTTTCATCCCAAACTGTCACTTTCCAGAAATACTTCCGGTTCGACTCCAGTGTTCTTCCTGAAAACTCGTGTTGAACGGTTTCTGAGGAATTAATTTCCCCGGAATCCCAGATATCAGCTTCTCCAATTTTTAGCTTTTTTTCTTCGGTTGCCACCAGAATCTGGTAAGCCGATTGTGATTTGTTCCGCTCTTCAGTAGAAATTATCCACGAAAACCGTGGATTTGGATTGTCAATATTGATGGGTTTTTCAGCGTAATCGACAAGCAGTTTTTGAAAAGTGAGGGTGGAATCCAGAACGCAATTTTGAAACAGGA
>JBBIVS010000313.1:0-955 GCA_037439605.1 Draconibacterium sp.
CCCCCGACAAGAGCGACGTCAGAAATCGTGTGATGGGGACTTCTAAATGGGCGTTGTGTCATCAACGAAGTTTCCTTGTCCATATTCCCCGAAACCGAATGGATTTTGGTTGTTTCGAGCGCTTCTTTCAAAGTAAACGGAGGAAGAATCCCGGGAATTCGTTTCGCCAGCATCGCTTTTCCAGCGCCGGGCGGACCAACCAGAATTATATTATGCCCGCCGGCAGCGGCAATTTCAAGCGCACGTTTCACATTATCCTGACCTTTCACGTCGGCAAAATCAAGCGCGTTGTTGTTTACTTGTGCATAAAACTCGGCGCGGGTGTCAATAATTGTTTGTTCCAGCGTGCTTTCACCGTTTAAAAAGTCAATCACTTCGCGGATATTCTCTGCTCCATAAACCTTTAAAGTATCAACCACCGCGGCCTCGCGCACATTTTGCTTGGGCAGTATAAAACCTTCGAAACCTTCCTTTCGTGCGTTAATTGCAATGGGCAGCGCGCCTTTAATAGGTTGCAAAGTTCCGTCGAGGCTTAGTTCTCCCATCAGAACATATTTACTGAGCAAATCGGGTTTTATTTGTTTCGAAGCGGCTAAAACGCCCGCAGCAAGCGGCAAATCGTAAGCCGAACCCTCTTTGCGGATATCAGCCGGCGCCATGTTGATGATGATTTTATATTTGGGCCATTTGTAGCCATTTAACCGCAATGCCGACTCAATGCGTTGCTGACTTTCTTTCACAGCGCTGTCGGGCAGGCCAACCAACATAAATTTAATACCGGTGGTTACATCAACTTCAATGGTAATGGTTGTTGCGTCAATTCCAAAAACTGCACTTCCGAAGGCTTTTACTAACATGGATTTACGGGTTTTATAAAAGTTAAGCGCTTAAAATTAGGTTTTTTAAATTGAAATGTAAAATGAATGTTTAAAATCTATTTTTTCCTGATTTTGTT
>JBBIVS010000313.1:1025-4999 GCA_037439605.1 Draconibacterium sp.
ATGGAAAATAATGAAGGAATATGTCTCTATATAAAGCTAAACTGTTTCCCAAATTCTTTCCATGGCAAAACTACTCCGGCATTTCGTGATTGCATTTCGTTTCCGCCATAAACAAGTGTTTTCGACAGGTTCTGTTTCCCCGAAACTTGTTCCCACCAGGTAAGTCCTTTAAACATGTCGGGCATTACAGTTTGTCCGGCTTTCATTTCAACAATGTTTAATTTCTGCCCGTCCTGAATTAGAAAATCCACTTCGTGGCCGGCAGAATCGCGCCAAAACCAAACATCCTGAAAGGTGTATTTATGATGGATTCGTTTTACAAATTCTGCAATCATCATATTTTCGAACAGATTTCCTTTTACGGGGTGAGTTAAAATCTGGTCGCGGAAGGTAATTTTCAGCAAGTGACAAAGCAGTCCGGTATCATAAAAATAAAGTTTTGGAGTTTTTACAATTCTTTTACTGAAATTTTCGTGGTAAGGGAAAAGCTGAAAAAGAATGTAACTGTTTTCGAGTGCCGAAAGCCATGCTTTTGCTGTAGGTTGCGTTATTCCGCAATCGGAAGCAAGCGAACTTAGATTTAGCAGTTGTCCTGCACGGGTTGCACACAATCCCAGAAAATTCTGAAACAGCCTGATATCTTTTATCGCGATCAGTTCACTAACATCCCGTTGAATGTAAGTCTGGATATAATTCGAATAGAAAACCCGCGAAGGAATTTCGCGGTCGAAAATGGCCGGATAAAATCCTTTAACAAGGGTTTCAAGATAGTCTTCATTGATTAAATTGTATGAGTTCAACTCCTGTAAATCGAACGGAAACAATTTGAAAATAGCCACTCTGCCGGCTAAACTTTGCGTAATATTTTCCATCAGGTGAAAATTTTGCGAACCCGACAAAATATATCGTCCCATCACCGGGCTTTCGTCAACCCGGGTTTGTATGTACGAAAAAAGCAAAGGAACACGCTGTACTTCATCGAAGATAATTTTTTCAGCGTATCTGTCTAAAAATCCGTTTGGATCGGTTTCAGCAAAACTTCTGATATCCTGGTTCTCAAGGCTGACATATTCATAATCGGGAAAAAGAGTTTTCAGCAACGTGGTCTTACCCGATTGTCTGGGGCCAGTTAATGCGATTACCGGGTATTTTATCCCATATTTACGTATCGGAATTTCTATATCTCTGTTTAGTATCATAATACCTTATCTATCAGCTACAAATATACTATTCATTTTGAAATTACACAACACCTATTTTGAAATTACATGACATCAATTTTGAAATTGCAAGATTTCAATTTTGAAATTACATGACTTTAACTTTGAATTTGCATAACTTTGAAATGTGTATTTCAGGATTATTCAACCAAGAATTTGGCCGTAAAATGATTGTCATTATTTGTAACCGAAAGCAGATAAATTCCGGTTTTCATCCCGGTAATGTCAAGTTTGGCAATATCAGAACCAGTTATTTCGATATTGAACACGTTTTGTAAACGACCGGCCATGTCCCTGATTTCGAACTTTGTCATGCCTTTGAAATCACCAGATGAAAAAAACAAAACATCTTTTGCAGGTACTGGATATATTTTGAAATGATTTTGCTTTTTGATATTTGAAGTGCTGGTTGTTCCCGATTTTGTAAGTGCATCAAGCATTTCGCGGTCGAGTTTGTAACCCTGGTAGGTTTCGTAAGTGCAATCCTTGCGGTCGCTGTTCATGATTCCAAAACTTCCGGTGAAGTTCCATAGTGCCCAGCCAATATTCTGTTCCCTGAAAAAGGAGCTTAAATCGGAAAGAAATGCAACTGCTACCGGATGTGGGGTTAAGTTGTGAACACCAAATTCCTGTACCATCACCGGAATACCGTTTTCTTTTGCAGCATCAAAAAATAACTTGTAATCCCTGAAGGGTAGTAAATCATTGCCTTGTGTGTCTTTCAGATTTCCGTTTGCATCAATGGTGTAAGTTTCCTGTTTTTTACCCCATGTATTGTCGGAAAGCGTGTAGGTTTTGATATTGCCGTTATGTTTAATTGTAATTGAATTAATGGTCATCCAGTCGCCCGAGGCATTTTCGAAAGAAATTGCAGAGGCCTGCCCGGTAAGGGTAACCGAAAAATCCTTATTCGAAATGTTCTGATAGCCCCACTGTGTTTGTACAATTTTGGTGAAATCGGTTCCTAAGTCAGGCCCGCAAACAAACTTTTTAGAGTAAACGACTGTATTTCCGGTTCTTATCCGTAGTGTTGATTCTGTAGAAACCTGCCCGACATTAACAATGATTTCGGTTCCTGCAGGAAAACTGCCCTGCAATGTTAAAGTACTTTTAAAATCGCTTTTCCAGGGACCGTAAAGATAGTTTGAAATATTCAACATTGGCCATTGCGGAACCGGCCAGTCTGATGAACCGCTAACCCAACTGGCTTTATAATGCGTAAGTTGAAACGGATCGTAGCTGTGCATTGCCTGGGCAATATTTGGCATTCCTTTCAGAGAAAGAAGAATCTTGCGCCCATAATCCAACCCGTCAACAAAAATCACACGGTTGGGAGTGATGCTGTGTATCGCTTTGATTGCTTTTTTCATAACCGAAACAAAAACTGCTTCTGTAACATTGCTGGGTTCGTTTACCAGGTTAAAACTTAACCTTTCGGCAGGAATATTTTTGTAACGGTTGGCAAAAAATTCCCAGTGATTCACAAATGCTTTTTGTGCAATGCTGTCAGTCCATAAATTGAGCTGCTGGTTGACCGGAAGAGTGGTGGAATTGACACAGTATCCCGGCGCCCGGTGAAAATTAATGCAAACATGTATGTTGTACAATGCGCCCCATTCAACCGCTTTATCAATTTTCAACATTTCAGTTTCGGTAAATTTATCCCAGTTTCCGGCCTGTGTAAAAGTTCTGTAATCGAGTGGGAGCCGAACAAAATTAAAACCCAAATCTTTTATTGTGGCAAACTCTTTTTGTGTAAAACCTGAATTGCTCCACGAAACGTCAAATTTTCCAAGCAGGTTAAATCCTTTTTGTCGTGAGCAGAAAGCGGTAATATCGCCAATTGGTTCGCCTGGTTGTGCATTTGTACTGAATGACATTGCAATTACGCCAAAGTAAACAGATAGTAATAAATTGTATAATTTCATACCCAAAAATATCAGGTTAATAAAGCTTTTTTCGTTTTACCAAAAATGAAAGCAAAACCTGTGCAAAATCCTTGTTGATATCGGCTTCGGCAAGGTCGATCTGGTACTGGCCGCATTTCACTTTTAAATCTTCGAAGTAGGAATTAACAGTTGAAATGTAGTGTGTTTTAACTTCGGCAGGATTAAATTTTACCGACTGGCCGCTTTCCAAATCAACAAATTTATGCGGGCGGTTGCTAAATTGAAATTCACGTTCCAAGGCATGATCGGTGACATGAAATAAAATGACTTCATGTTTGTTGTACCGCAAATGCTGAAGCGCCGTAAAAAGCTCGTCGGTTTTCCGGTTGTCAAGCATATCGCTGAAAATAATTACCAGCGAACGTTTGTGAATGTTCTCTGCAATCTGGTGCAAAACGCCTGTAGTGTTAGTGTTTTTGCGCAGATGTGCATTTTCAGGTATAATAAGTTCCGAAAGTTTTCCGTACATCAGTTCGGCATTTACCGATGAAATTCGGGGATTTGTATTAAACTCAATTTCATCGGAAAAAAGTGTTAATCCAACTGCATCGCGCTGCTGGCGAAGGAGATAAATGAGCGCGGCCGCTGTGTAAACCGAGAATGCCAGTTTGTTGCGCAAATGTTTTTCGCCTTTTGAATAAGGGAAAAGCATAGATGAAGAGGTGTCGATAACCAACTGGCAGCGGAGGTTGGTTTCTTCTTCAAACTGTTTTACAAATAACTTATCGGTACGGGCAAACAGTTTCCAGTCGATGTGTTTGGTCGATTCGCCCTGGTTGTACAACCTGTGTTCGGCAAATTCGAC
>JBBIVS010000314.1:0-4996 GCA_037439605.1 Draconibacterium sp.
CCTGAGGTAACACAGAAAGCCCTTGAAAAATACATGAAAAAGGGGGGAGGTTTTGTTTCGGTTCACGCAGCAGATAACTCGTTTCCAGAGTGGATTGAGTATAACAGAATGATAGGACTTGGTGGTTGGGGCGACCGTAATGAAAAACATGGGCCGTATGTTTATTATACAAACGAAGGTGTTTTGGTTCGCGATACCACTCCGGGAAGCGCAGGCGCACATGGCCCGCAACATTTAATTCCAATTACGGTGCGCGTTGCAGATCATCCGATTACGAAAGGAATGCCTGAGGTTTGGATGACAACAAAAGACGAGTGTTATGCCAAATTGCGCGGTCCGGCAGAAAACATGACTATTTTGGCCACCGGAAAAGACATGTCAGGGAAAGCGCCAACCGACAGGCACGAACCTATTTTAATGGTTTTGGATTATGGTAAAGGACGTGTTTTTCATACCACGCTTGGACATGATGATTATTCCTGTGAAGGTGTAGGTTTTATCATCTCTTTTATTCGTGGTGTTGAATGGGCTGCTACCGGAAAAGTAACCATTCCAATTCCCGATGATTTTCCAGATGCTGAAAATTCCACCAGCCGTAAATTTGTGTTGAAAAAATAAGCGGTTTTGTTCAGGATAAACTGTAGTTTAATGATTTAATCCCTGAATCGCTTTAAGATGTCATCGTATGCGTCAATTCTGCGGTCGCGAAAGAACGGCCAGATTCTGCGTACATTTTCGGAACGTGAAAGATCAATTGAAACGACTTCGGTCTGTTCTTCATCGGCTGAAAACCGGTGAATTATTTCGCCCTGTGGACCGGCAAAAAAAGAATTACCCCAGAAAGTGATTCCATTGGTTGCACCTGTAGGATCTTCTTCAAAACCGGTGCGGTTTACAGAAATAACAGGCAAACCGTTTGCAACAGCATGTCCGCGCTGCGAAATCATCCAGGCATTTAACTGTCTTTCTTTTTCATCTGGGTTGTCGGTACTTTCCCATCCAATTGCAGTGGGGTAAATCAAAATATCTGCTCCGGCCAACGCCATCAATCGTGCTGCTTCAGGGTACCACTGATCCCAGCAAACCAAAACTCCAAGATTTCCAACCGACGTTTTGATTGGATTGAATCCCAAATCACCGGGAGTAAAATAAAACTTTTCGTAATACGCAGGATCGTCCGGAATGTGCATTTTGCGGTACTTTCCGGCAATTGAGCCATCTTTTTCGAAAACAACCGCAGTGTTGTGATAAAGTCCGGCAGCCCGCATTTCAAATAATGAAGTTACAAGTACAATATTATTTTCCTTTGCTGTTTCCGAGAAAATTTTCGTTGAAGGACCAGGAATTAGTTCAGCCAAATCGAACATCTCTGTGTCCTCTGTCTGACAAAAATAAAGGCTGCTGTGCAATTCCTGCAACACAACCAATTCCGCACCTGCTGAAGCACATTTCTTAATTTCGTTAATGCTTTTTTGAATGTTGGCAGCTTTATCCGGTGTGCATGCCATTTGCACCATTCCTGCTTTTATCGTATTCATTTCAACTAAAAATTTTCTTGTTCAATTTAACCTGTTCAGGATATTGCATGGTAACGCAATGCAAAGATCCGTGTTGTTCTATTAAAACCCTGCAATTTACGCCAATTACTTTTCGATCGGGAAAACAATTTTGAAGAATTTTCACAGCTTCTTCATCCTGTGAAACGCCGTAAACCGGAACCAAAACAGCACCATTAATGAAGGTGAAATTTACATAAGTTGCAGGTAGCCGGTTTCCAACGGTATCAAAACAGGCATCGGGCAGGGGGACTTCAACTAATTTGTACGGGTTTCCTTTAAAGTCCCTGAATTGCTCCAATTCCTTTTTCATTTGCTGCAACGCTTCAAAATGTTCGTCTTCCGGGTTTTCGCAACTTACAAAAACGATGGTTTTTTCGTCGCAAAACCTTGCAAGTGTGTCAATGTGCGAATCGGTATCATCACCGGCCAGATAACCATGATTCAGCCACAAAATTCGCACTGCTCCAAAATTTTCTTTCAGATGCTGTTCAATCTGTTGTTTCGATAAATGTTCGTTCCTGTTTTTCGAAAGCAAACATTCCGCGGTAGTTAAAATTGTTCCTTTCCCATTGCTTTCAATAGAACCGCCTTCTAAAACCAAATCGAAAGCTTTGATGCTGCAATTTTCAAAAACACCTTTTTCATAGAGTTTTTTTGTGATTTGATTATCAAGGGCGGCATCAAATTTATTTCCCCAGCCATTAAAAACATAATCATGAATTACAGCGTTCCCATTCTCAAGAACAGTAATTCCACCGTGGTCGCGGGCCCATGTATCGTTTGATTCAGCCTGAATAAAACAGATGTTTTGGGTTGCTTTGAAATAGGATTTTACCCTTTCAACATCATCGCAAACTACCAGCACATCCTGAAATTCTGCAGCAGCTTTAATAATCCTTACAAAACAATCAGAAACTTCATCGAGTAAATAATTCCAGTCGCTTTCCGCATGAGGAAAGGTAAGTTGAAGAAATGATTGTTTTTCCCATTCTGCAGGAAGATTTTTGGACGTTTTCATTTGTTTTTGTGCTTTCAAAATTAGTCCTTTCCTGTTTTAAACCCAATTCGCTTTCGCTCTTTTTGTTCGGTTTCCTGGTTCTCTTTTTGAAGTAAATAATTAATTGCTTTATATTGGTATGTCATCACAATTTGTGATAACATGTTTTCCCATTCATTTTGGGTAAGCTGAAACATAAAATCATCAGGAAAAATATCAATATTACGCTTAACCGCTTGGTTTAGAACCCTTTTTTCAATTTCATAAAGCTCTGCAAGGTCAAAATCCAGCATTACTTTTTGTCCCCTTTTTTCAAAAATTTTCTGTTGTATGGTTAGTAAATGCATTGTCTATATTTTAATGAACAGAATTGTTTTATTCAAAAAAAACATCAGGATTGAAGGGAATATAATCATCCAAAACGTTTTTATTACCCGAAATTAAATTCACATAAATTTTTGTAAAATAGCGTTCACATCAAAATCAAAATTAAGTGCCAGCTACTTTTTCAAACCTTGCAACAACCCGGCAAACAAGGCAAAAGCATTTTCAACTATCTTTTGGTTTTCGACAGGTATTTTCAGGTATGTTTTGCCATCGGTTTCCTCCTTTTGTAAAATAGTAGATATTAGTTTCTGAGTAGCTTCCGGGTTTGACAAAGTTTCACTAAGCCGGCCAAAGAATGTCATTCCCATGTTTACCAATTCAGCCGGAGAACCGGCTTCAGGAAATGGCCCAGATGGTTCAGTTATTTCCTGATCGGGCTGTTTAATGTCGTCATCTCCCTCAAAAGTAAGCGTTCCCTGAGTATAACCCACTTCTTCCGGTTGTTTTGCAATTCCATCGGTTTCTATCTTTTCAGCAGGTTGTTTTTCTTCCTGTTCGAAGGCGCCTTGAACCACTGTTTCAGGTGCTGGTGCCTGGTCAACAAGGCTTTCAACAGTGTTCATCAAAACCTTGAATTTGCTGTCTTCCAGGAATACCGTATTGTCGCCCTGATCAAGAATCCCCTCTGCAAGCCCCTTTTTAAAGCTCAATACCCCAAGCATTTTATGCTCAATTGTACCTGCCGAAACCATGTTAATAATTGACACGTTCCGTTTTTGTCCAAGACGGTAAATCCGGGCAATACGTTGTTCCAAAACTGCGGGGTTCCACGGTATGTCGAGGTTAATCAACATTGAAGCGGCCTGCAGGTTCAACCCGACACCTCCTGCATCGGTGGAAAGGAACACTTTGCACGCGTCATCGTTGTTGAACCCTTCGAATAGTTTGCCGCGGTCGCTTCCCGGCACACCGCCATGCAGGTATTGGTATTTAACCTTTCGCTGGTCAAGTTCGGCTGCAACCAAACGGGTCATGCGTTCCCACTGGCTAAAAATGACCACCTTTTCCTGGTCTTCGGCAAACACTTCGTCAAGGATGTTCATCAGCTCCCCGATTTTGGTATCGAAACGGGTTTTCTGGTCGAGGATGTAAGTACTGTCACAGGCCATACGCATCATGTTCAGGAAAATCATGAGGCTCTGGCGGTCTTTTTCGTTCAAAAAACCTTGCCGGCGCCATTTAAACACCAAACGTGAAACGCTTTCCTGACAATCGTTATGTATCGCAGCCTGTTCTTCGGTCATAGGAACATAAAGCACTTTGTCCATGCGCTCGGGCAATTGCAACAAAACGTCCTTTTTCCTGCGCCGTATCATGGTTCCGGAAAGTTTCTCCCCAATTTTGTTTAAATCGTGATAACCTTTAATTTTTCCAACCTCATCCACTATGCTGTATTCGCTCATGTATTTCCAGAAAGGACCTAATGCAAATGGATTTACAAACTGAACGATGGAATACAGTTCTTCGAGTTTGTTTTCGAGCGGTGTGCCTGTAAGTACAAAGGTGTAAGGAGATTTCAGCCGCTTTATATTTTGCGAAATTTTTGTTTTGAAGTTTTTAATGCGCTGTGCTTCATCAAGAATAAACAGGTCGGGCTGGGTTGCATTGATTTCCCTGATATCGTTAACCGCCGTGTTGTACGAAATAATTTTGTAGAACGAATCGTTGCGATATTGCTCCTGCCGCTTCGTGTATATACCTTCAATAACCCAGGCGGTTTGGCCTGTGAATTTGGCAATTTCAGTTTTCCACTGGTATTTAAGCGAAGTGGGACAAATAATAAAAACCGATGAAATACCTAACTCTTTTCTGAGCAGTTCGGTTGCGGCGATGGCCTGGATGGTCTTGCCCAGGCCCATATCGTCGGCTATGATACAACGGCCTTTTGATGCTGCAAAACAAATACCTTCCTTTTGATATGGGAAAAGTTTGGCATTAATCAGCGAATTGAATACGCCATTATCAATGTGCTTCCCGTATTTTTCGTGCACCAAATCGTTTCGTCTAATGTTCCCGCGGAGTTCAAGTACATGGTCAAGCGCATCGGGGTAGC
>JBBIVS010000315.1:0-3198 GCA_037439605.1 Draconibacterium sp.
ACTTCACCGTCGAACAGGTTAATAATCCGGTGTGCAAAACCTGCATCGTGCATCGAGTGGGTAACCATAATAATTGTTGTTCCTTCCTTGTTTAGTTCTGTTAATAGATTCATGACTTCGAGGCCGTTTTTTGAGTCGAGATTTCCGGTAGGTTCATCGGCAAGAATCAGTTTCGGATTGGCAACCACTGCTCGTGCAATCGCTACACGCTGCTGTTGTCCCCCGGAAAGCTGCTGCGGAAAATGTTTGGCGCGGTGCCCTATTTTCATGCGTTCCAATACCGAATTGACGATTTCCCTGCGTTCGCCGGCTTTCTTTTTCAGGTAAATAAGCGGCAGTTCAACATTCTCGAAAACTGTAAGTTCGTCGATGAGGTTAAAACTCTGGAAAACAAACCCGATGTTTCCTTTTCGCATTTGTGTGCGCTGGCGTTCTTTGTAGCTGCCAACTTCGGTGTTGTCGAAAAAATACTTGCCGCCACTCGGATTATCAAGCAACCCGATAATGTTGAGCAGCGTGGATTTTCCGCAACCCGAAGGTCCCATGATTGCAACAAATTCGCCTTTTTTTACTTCCACCGAAACCTGGTTCAGTGCAAAAGTTTCAACTTCCTCGGTTCGGAAGATTTTCGTAAGTTTTTCAGTCTTAATCATATCCTTAGCTTGTTTTAATGAACGCCAGGTCACGAAGACACGAAATATTCTTAGTGACTTGGTGTCTTTGTGTTCTTATTTATTTCAATATTAATTTCTCATTATCCCCAAATAAATCGTACCCCGAGGTAATTACTTTTTCACCCTTTTCAAGGCCTTCAAGAACTTCGTAATATTTCGGGTTTTTACGGCCGATTTTAATGGAGCGTTTTGTGGCAAAATCGCCTGAAGGATCAACAACATAAACCCACTGGCCGCCAGTGCTGTTAAAAAAGCCACCAAGATTTACAAGCAACGATTTTTGTGGCTCACCCAATTGTAAATTAATATAGTAGGTTTGTCCTGCCCTTATATTATCAGGTCGTTCATCAGTAAACACAAGGTCGATCTTAAATTGTGAATTCCTCACTTCGGGGTAAACTTTTTTTACAGTCAGGTTAAAAAGGTTGTTTTGCCGTTCGAAAGTAGCGTTTAGTCCCTGGCGCACCCTGTCGATATAATGTTCATCGATGAGTGCATTGATTTTGTAATTGGTGAGCACATTGATTTGTCCGATTCTGGCTCCGGAAGAAAAACTCTGGCCAATTTCAGCGTCGAGCATTCCCAACTGGCCGTCAACCGGGGCTTTTACTTTCAGGTTTTCAAGACGTTCGTAAATCAGGTCGAGGGTTTTTTCCATCTTTTTAAGTTCCTGATCCAACTGAATCATTTCTGTCGCCAGTATCAGCGAATCATTTTTGGCCCTTAACTGATTGATATCGAACAACTCTACAGAATGTTCGTAATTTTCTTTTGCTTCAAGATAAACATCACGCGAAACCAAATCCTTATCGAATAACGTTTTTTGCTGCTCGTAGTATCGTTTGTTTTTAATGATGTCGTATTTTGAATCGAGCACTCTTTGCTGCGAAACCAAACGCTGCGATTCGAAATTGATACGTGTTTGCCTGAGCATGTTTTGTTTTTGTGCCAGGTTCGATTCGCTGTTCATGATGTTTTCGTAAAGCGAACGATTCTCCAGTTCAAGGATTACATCTCCCTTTTTTACCATGGCGCCTTCTTCAATAAACCGTTCCTTTACACGTCCGCCCTCTTCGGCATCGAGGTAAATAATAGAAATTGGTTCCACTGTACCATTTGTTCTTATGAAATCGTCAAAATCGGCGTATTGCACTTCTTCGATAGTGATTTTTTCGGTTTCAACCCTGAACGAAGTTACATTTGAATCTTTGATAACTTTATAAAGAAGAAAGATAACGACAATACCGGCCACACCGTAAATTACATGTTTTGGCCTGATGCCCTTTTTTCGCTCTATTTTTCTGTCCATTCCCATTTTAATAACGTTTTTCTGTTTCTATTACAGGCTATTTTTTAAAATTAGTTCCGTTCAATGCCAAAAAAGTGCCATGTTTATTATTGATTTGAAAATCAACAGTTAAGCATCAATAAATCAAAGTAATAAATTGTTGTATGTAAAATAAATTGACAAAATGTGTAAAATTATTTTACACTATGTTTGATATGAGATTATTCACATCTAATTTTGGAAGATGACCAAAGGAAAACTACTTATAGTTGATGACAATAAAAGCATTTTGAGTGCTCTTGAAATTCTGCTTCAAGATGAATTTGATGAGGTAAAAACGATTGCCAATCCTAACCAACTGCCTTCGTTAGTTGAATCGAACGAGTTTGACCTGGTTTTGCTCGATATGAATTTTTCTGCCGGAGTGAATACCGGAAACGAAGGTCTGTACTGGCTTTCGCGAATCAGGGAAATCAGGCCTGAAATGGAAGTTGTACTTTTTACAGCATACGGCGATGTTGAGTTGGCTGTTAAAGCGCTGAAACAGGGGGCTGCCGATTTTGTGTTGAAACCCTGGGATAACGAAAAGCTCAAGGCTACTTTGCGAAACGTTTACAAATTGCGCGAATCGAGAAAAGAGATTAAAAATTTGAAACGGAAGGAAAGTGCATTAAAAAGCGAGATTAATCGTGAAAACTATTTTATTATCGCGCAGTCGCCTCAAATGCGGGAGGTTTTGAATATTGTCAGAAAAGTTGCAAAAACCGATGCCAATGTTTTAATAACAGGCGAAAACGGAACGGGCAAGGAACTGATTACCCGCGAATTGCACCGGCTTTCGAAACGGACCGATGAAATTCTGGTAAGCGTTGATATGGGCGCAATCAGCGAAACACTGTTTGAAAGTGAATTATTTGGCCATAAAAAAGGGGCATTTACCGATGCCCGCGAGGATAGGACAGGCAAAATAGAAAATGCAAACAACGGAACTCTTTTTCTTGATGAAATAGGGAATCTTCCCCTCCACCTTCAGCCAAAACTTTTGTCGGTACTGCAAAACCGCGAGGTTGTTCCAATCGGGTGCAATAAACCTGTACCCGTTGATATCAGGCTGATTTGCGCGACCAACCGTAATACCGATAAAATGGTTGCCGAAGGTGTTTTCAGAGAGGATTTGCTTTACCGGATTAATACAATTCATATCGAAATTCCGCCTTTGCGGGAACGGAAAGAGGA
>JBBIVS010000315.1:3257-4983 GCA_037439605.1 Draconibacterium sp.
AGGAAATGTTTATCAGCAACGCCGGAATGCAGAAACTTACCAGTTACCAATGGCCTGGAAATGTTCGGGAACTGCAACATGCAATTGAAAAAGCTGTAATTCTTTCAGACAAAAAAGAACTTACTACCGATGATTTCTTTTTTAAACCTGTAATGCCCGGAATGAACGATTTTATTGAAGGCACAATCGACGAAATGGAACAAAAATTGATTGTGAAAGTGATTCAAAAATGCGGTTCAAATCTTTCCGCAGCGGCTGAACAACTCGGTATTACACGGCAAACACTCTATAACAAAATGAAAAAATACAACCTGTAAAATCCAAAATGGCAAGCAATAATTTTTACCGGAATATCATTTTCAGGACCTATTTTTTAGCGCTGGCAGCATTGTTGATGGGCTGGTTAATTTTCGATAAAAACAGCCTCCTTCCGGGAATTTTTGCAACACTGATTTTTATTATTCAGGTGGTTGAACTCATTAACTATTTAAACCGGACAAACACAAAAATTGCTTTCTTTTTTGATGCCATCAGAAACGATGATTCAACCCTGAATTTTCCTGAAAAAACCGGCAATAAATCGTTGAACGAACTAAATACCAGTTTAAATAAGGTAAACGAATTAATTAAAAACATCAAGTTTGAGCTGCAGGAACAGGAACAGTATTTCAAAACAATCCTCGAACAGGTTTCAATCGGTATTATTTCGTTTAGTGAAAGAGGGAATATTTATTTATCAAATACTGCAGCCCGTAATTTGCTGGGGCACGAACACTTAACGCATATCGACCAAATCTCTCAAATCGACAGAAAATTATATGCAGCATTAAAAGAACTGCAGCCCGGCGACAGGAAACTGGTAAGTTTCAACAGCAAAACCGGAATTGTTCAGCTTTCTTTAAAATCAACACTTTTTAAAACTGCACAGGACACTTTTCAATTGGTTGTAATCCAGGACATAAAAACGGAGTTGGAAACACAGGAACTTGAATCGTGGATTAAACTTATCAGGGTTTTGACTCATGAAATAATGAATACAGTGGCCCCGATTACATCGCTTTCTCAAACCATTTCGGGTTATTTTAAAAATCTGGATGGAAACCAGCCTGATGAAAAAATCATCACAAACACCATTAAAGGTCTTGAAGTAATCAACGAACGTGGTGCCGGATTAATCAGTTTTGTGGAAAACTACCGAAAACTGACCCGGCTGCCTCAGCCTGATAAAAAGCCCATAAAAGTTGGGCAACTTCTCGAAAAAACAATCACACTGATAAACTATAAATCTGTAAATGAGCTGGTTGAGATAACCTGGAAAACGAATCCAATTGATTTGGAAATTTTAGCCGACAAAGAACAAATTTCGCAGGTACTCATCAATTTGATAAAAAATTCGCTGGAAGCATTGAAAAATCTGGCGGGTGGGAAGATATTACTGAGTGGAGAAATTAACGCAAAAGGGCGGGTACAAATTACAATTTCCGATAATGGACCAGGAATACCAGAGGATTTGATGGATAAAATATTTATACCTTTTTTCACCACAAAAGAATCGGGTTCAGGCATAGGATTGAGTCTTTCGCGGCAAATAATGATGTTGCATGGCGGCAGTTTGAAAGTGATTTCAGTTTTGGGAAAACAGACTCAGGCAATTTTGGAGTTTTAAATCCGTTTTGATACTAACAATACTGTAAAAAACAGAATTGAACAGGCATGGAAAAGTTGA
>JBBIVS010000316.1:0-1477 GCA_037439605.1 Draconibacterium sp.
ATCGGCGTCATCACTTTCTGTAGGTTCTATAATCAGCGGAACTTCATTGTACACGCGAACCAGGTAAAAATAAGCAAGGCTTCTCAGGAAGTAGGCTTCAGCAACCAATCCCTGCATTTGATAATCCGTGAAAGTTTTATCAATTTTCTGGACCAGAGGTGCGTTTTTAATTACTTCGTTACAATAATTTATTACTTTATAAAAGACGTTCCAGTTAGCAAACCCATTATCAGGATAAATATTATTTTCCATGATTAACTGCTCATTCCAGGGCTGGTTTGAACTTCCGACCAACATATCGGCCCTTAATTCGCCATACAAAAACAACGTGCGGTCCATTCTTGAAAACTCGCTGTAGGCAGCCATAAGCACGGCATGAACATCGGCTTTTGTCTTCCAGAATTCTTCCCTGATTAATCCTCCGGGAGGTATTAATTCCAACCAGTCGCTACATGAGATTTGAGTAAAAATCACCAAAACAACCAAAAAATATTTCAATTTCCTTTTCATCTTTTTCCGTATTTTTTTAGAATCCGACACCAATACTAAAAGTAATAATTTTAGGAGGCGGGGTTCGGGCATAATCCACACCAATCCAGAACGGGTTACTGGCATCCTGTCCAATTTCAGGGTCCTGCCCTGTATAATTACTCCATGTATATAATTTACGGGCGCTTAAAGCAATATTGGCTTTCCGTACGCCCAGTTTTCTGCACAATTCATTGCTTAACATGTACCCGATTTTAATGTTGTTCAACCTCAGGAAATCACCCTGTTCAACATACCTGTCAGAACCAAGGTTATTTGCCGGGTGGTTCATATATGCGCGGGGCAGCAAGCCTTCTTCCTGTTGTCCCTGAACGCGCCAGCGGTTGAGCACTGCCTTGCTCTGGTTGTTCCTGTTGTTCATGGCCTGGGTTTGAAGTGCTATGCCGTTAATGATATCGAAACCGGCGCGGTAATGAAAAGCAACCGAGAAATCCCAGTTCTTGTATTTTACATTGGTACCAAACCCACCTAAAATACTTGGATTTGAGTCACCAATATAAACCACATCGTTAATATCAATTTTTCCATCGTAATTAATGTCCTGATAAATGGGGTCGCCACCTTTAAATACATACGAATCGGTGTATCTCACCGGAATTATTTTTCCTTCGCTGTCGTAAAGCGGGTTTCCTTCAGCATCTCTTGCAATCACATCCTCATCGCTTGGATAAACCCCGAGGTACCGGAACCCAAAGAAAGACCCGATTGGTTCGCCTTCAACAACCCTCAACGGGTACTGTCCGTTACCGATTGATGTTGAACGTTCGGTATTAAAATTTTCAGGTAATTTACTGAACGAGTTGATGTTTTGAGAAATGTTAAGGTTGAATGAAACCAGCCAGTCCTCATTTCTGAAAGCTTTAAAATCGGCCATTAACTCCCAGCCATTGTTGGTCATTTCACCCCCGTTCAGGTATCTTAGCTGATC
>JBBIVS010000316.1:1487-4982 GCA_037439605.1 Draconibacterium sp.
ACCCAGTGGACAACGGAATATCATATCTTTCGAACAGCAGGTCGGTTGAAACCTTTCTGTAAATATCTCCCTCCAGATAAAGCCTGTCTTTAAATAAATTAAATTCAGCGCCTAAATCCCATGAAGCAATGTTTTCCCATCGCAGGTTATTTAACTGTAACCTTGTAGGGGCTATTGCCGGATCGAGAATGTAAGCGCCTGTTGAAGTAGATTCGTAAGTTGCAAACCGGGCATAAACATCACCGGGCTGTCTTCCGGAAACACCGTAACTAAAACGTAACATACTTTCACCCAGCCAGGGAATTGAATTTAACCACGATTCGTGGGTAAACCTCCATCCCGCGGATAAACCATAAAACAAGCCCCAGCGGTTGTTTGAACCAAACGATGAATGTGCATCAGGGCGCAAAATGGTTTGAAACAGGTATTTATCGGCATATTTATAGTTGATGTTCGACAATCCGCTCACAAGTCTGTTTTCTCCCGAACCTGTGCCAATCCAGTTAATTGCTGCATCGACTGCCGGATCCTGGATATCGGTACTTGGAATTTTATTGCTCTGGATGTTCATCCATTCGTAGCCCGACCTGTCAGTAACCCAGGTAAAAGCGCCCGATATTTCATGTTTTTTGTTCTTAAAAGGTGAGCCAAACGCAAGTTGTGTTTCGGTTTGAATACTCTGGTTCAGGTTATTGCCTTCTTCTGCTTTGTTAATCTGCCAGTTTAACCAATCAGCCCCAATGGCATTGTAGGGCAAAAAACGTTTTTCCTTGGTTCCCGCATATTGAAAAGAAATTGTTTCACGCAGGGTAATCCAGTCGTTTAAACGGTACTGCAACATAAAAGTATTTTCCAGTTTGCTGAAGTCTTCGTCCCTTCGGCCCAAATTTGCAACGGCCACCGGGTTAAAAAAGGTAATACCGTCGCCCTGGTAACTGCGGATAGGCGTAAAATACTCGCCGGTTAAATTTCCGTAGGCATCATATTCATAAATACTCATGTTTGGCGCTTTGATATAAGCCATTTCCCTGATATTTCTGCCACTTAACTCAACATTTCGTTCAGTTAAACTCGAAGTATAATTAAACTTTACCTGGAATAACAAATTGCGCGAAAGGAAATAGTCGAGGTTGATACGCGAAGAAAACCTGCTGTAACCAGTATTAATAGTTGTTCCGCCCTCATCGAGATAACCAAATGATGTAAAATACCGGGTTTTTTCGCCACCACCCGAAACACTGAAGTAATAATCGTTGGATGTTCCGTTTTGGGTAATTTCCTTTAACCAATCGGTATTGGCCGAATAGTTGTAAAAATCAACATAATCCCTGTCGTAAGCAATTTCGGGAGCAATGTTAAACACCCCGCGTGCATTGTGCCACTCTTCCAATTGGAGCATGATGTATTCATCGCCGGTTAACATTGGTATTGAAGACGGCTGGATGCTGTAATTGTTTTTATACTGAAAATCAAACTGCACCTTACCCATCCGTCCCTTGTGGGTTTCAATGAGCAAAACACCATCGGCGCCGCGCGAACCGTAAATAGCAGTAGATGCAGCATCTTTTAAAACCTCTATTGATTTTATATCCTGAAGGGCGATATTGATTAAATTACTGATATCCTCACTGTCGGCCGATGTTAAATCGATACTTCCTTTTTCAATTTTAAACTGCGGAACACCATCGATAACTATTAACGGTTGGTTGTTTCCCATTGAGCTAAGACCACGGATAACAAGCTGCGATCCTGAACCGGGGTCTCCTGAGGCGCTGATAATATCGAGACCTGAAATTTTCCCCTGGAGTGCATCAGCAGCCGAAGTGATACCGGCATCCTGCATGTCCATTAAATCAATCTTCACACTGGCGCCAGCTTTATCACGATCTGCAATATTGGTTAAACTGCTTGACGATCGCGCTTCGGCAACAACTTTAACCTCGCCAATGGCTACGTCGTCGGAAACCAGTTCCACCATTATGGATTTATTTGGCTCAACTTTTATTTCTTTCGGTTTGTAACCGATAACACTTACCCGAACCACATTCGAAGGGTCTTTCATCGTTAATACAAAGTCACCGCTAACGTTTGTTATTGTACCGTTAATAACACGATTGTCTTTGTCATATTCCACAACATTAGCGCCTATAATGGTCGATTTATCGTTTCCATCGATAACCCTTCCCCTTAAAATTGTTTTCTCCTGGGCAAAAACAGCAGTAAGACTAAATAGAGCAATGGTAAGAATTATGGCTGATTTGATTTTTTTCATCTTTTTCACAAACCTTTGGTAATTTTATCTGAAAATTGATCTTATCTTTTAATTGATGCTCAACTCTTTAACGTTTAACACTTTATCTATCATGTGAATAACGCCATTATTATAAATGAGCGGGAACACTTCCTGGCCTGTTCCGCCAGTAACCCCAGTTAAAATATTGGTGGTTTTATCTGCTTCTTGAATGGCAATGTAATTGCTTCCGTCTTTTTTTGGTATTTCGATTAAATCTAAACCTGGTCTGATGTACAACGATGTATAAATGGTGGTGTACTGTGTTGATCTCTCATCAATTCTGGCAGTTTCTCGAAAACCTGCCGGTTTTTTCCCATCTGTAAATATCATATAACCCTGAACAAAATGAAAAAGAAGCAGGTTTTTCAATTCACTTACCGGCAAGGCGTCAACTCCGGCTTCGTCAAGCGCTTTGTTGGTGGGAATAAAAACTGTATAGAAATCATTATCGGTAATAAATGTGTATCTGAATTCCTTGTCAATGGTTAAACCTGCTTTTCGGAGCAATCCATGAAACCGGGGAAAATCGGTGGAAATCTTATTAAACATCGAGGGAGCTGCGAAAGTAAACCAGTTTTTAATGTCATAAGTTGTTCCATTATCGGAGGGATAACCCAACTCTACCGGAAACTCAGGCGCCGCAACAGATCCCCTGTATCCAATTGTGGTAGGGGCTGTTCCTGAAACTTCGCCGGTTACATTGTTAACTATAATTATATTACCTGCCAGATTTAGAATGAATTCTTTTCGCACATTTCCTTTGGCTTTATCAGTGGCAACATGGTTTAAGAGCAGTGTACGGAGATCGTTCGTGGTAAGTATGAATTTCTGGAAACCGCCCGGAAAAATTGAAAATACGGAAAATCTTTGATTTAACTGTGCATTTGGTTCAAAAATCAGGGATGAATCCTGAGATGTATTGGCATCATTTTCAATAAAAAACATATAGTTTTCATTTTGCCTTTTCAATGCCGATAACAAACCTGATGTTTCAATCGCATTCATTATCTTATTGTAACCCCGCTGTAAATAAACCGGCCCGGTAACACTTTTAAATGCCCGAGGCACAACTGCTTTTCTTAACCCAATAAATGTTGCGTTACTGCCAAATTTCTTGTCAACTACATCAGCTTCATTGAGTTTAACTATGTCAAGTTCGCCATTGTAAAACCCGGCGTTAAAATCTGTTGGGTATATGGTAT
>JBBIVS010000317.1:0-4930 GCA_037439605.1 Draconibacterium sp.
AAACGGTTCCATGTGACGGCCCGATTTATCCTGTGCCAGCGAATAAAAACTCAGATGTTCGCGGGTTGATTCGCTTTTGGTTGAAAAACTTACTGACGATTTTTCTGAGCCAGCCCTTACTACCACCGTACCTATCTGATCCTGGTCGTCGAGAAATGTTCCAATTCGAACGCCCAAAGCACTTGTGATTTTTATTAAGTGACCCAGCGATGGAACAATTCCTTTCTCCTCGATACACTCTAACTGGTTTTCATCAAGGTTTGCCTTCAACGCCAGATCGCTTCGCGAAATCTTCCTAAACTCGCGATAATCCTTAATTTTTGAACCTAAACTGTTTTTGGTCTTCATGCTGATTTGTTTTTACACGATGCAAAATTATATTTTGAATTTAGTTTTTACCACATTCCACAAAAAAAGGCGCCCGAAACCGGACACCTTTTTAAAATATTGTTGTTTACTCAATGTTAAATCCAGCGAACATACCTGAAATCCTGACGGTGTGCCAGATTTTCATTTTTTGCAAATAACCTGAACCCGTAATTGAAAGTCCCCGGGTGGTTGGGATGTAAATTGTGTTTGTAACAGCAAACTGTTCCCTCGCAATTTTCTGCCAAAAGTTCAACCGTTTCAACAATGCGGGTGGGTTTTTTATTTTCGTTTTCAGTAATTACCAGTTCCAGACCAATCTCTTTGCACGAGAGGCCTTTCAAATCGACATAAACTGCCACAGGGTATTCCTGTCCGATTTTCATTTTGTTGGTAATACCATCCGAAATCTCAACGTGTTTAATTTCGATTGAATTCCAAACCGAACTGATTTTGTATTTCCAGGCAGCCATTTCCCGGGCCATTTTGAAATTATCGGCTTTAACACGGGTGGAACGTTCAAACTGCGGATTATAATATCGTTCCTGATAATCGCGAATCATGCGGGCAGTGGTAAAATTCGGAGCTACTTCGGCAATGGTATTTTTAATATATCCAATCCATTTTTCAGGCACACCTTCCTTATTTCGCGAATAAAAGGAAGGAACTATTTCTTCTTCAAGAATATTGTAAATTGTTTGTGCATCCAGTTCATCCTGAAAATCCTGGTATTCGAAAGTCCTCTCAGCCGGAAGCGCCCAGCCTGCATTTTCCCTGTAACCTTCAACCCACCAGCCATCGAGGACCGAGAAATGGAGCGTTCCGTTCATCACTCCTTTTTCACCGCTGGTACCCGATGCTTCAAGCGGACGCGTTGGTGTATTCAGCCAGACGTCAACACCCTGAAGCAGCATTTTGGCGAGGTTCATGTCGTAATTCTGAACGAAAAGGATTTTTCCCCTGAACTCAGGTAGCTGCGATATATCAACAATATTTTTAATCAGGTCCTGCCCTGCTTTATCAGCCGGATGTGCCTTTCCGGCAAAAATAAACTGAACCGGACGATGCGGGTTATTTACAATTTTTGCCAGCCGCTCTAAATTTCTGAACAGCAAATATCCTCTTTTGTAGGTGGCAAACCTCCGGGCAAAACCAATGGTGAGCGCTTTTGGATCGAGTTTTCCCAATATTTCGGTAACCAATTTCGGGTTTTGGTGGCGTTTCATCCAACTTTCCGAAAATCGTTCTTTTACATAATTGATGGATTTCAATCGTAAACTTTCGCGAATATTCCAGATTTCGTTATCGGGGACATGGTGAATATTTTTCCAGGATTCAAAATTAAGTTGGTTTCCTGAGAATGCTTCCCCAAAATATTTGTTATGAATTTCTTTCCACTCGGGAGCTGCCCAGGTAGAATAATGAACACCGTTTGTAACATACCCGATAGCCAGTTCTTCTTCCAAAAATCCGGGATACAGGTGTTTGAGCACCACTTTGCTAACATCACCATGTAACATACTCACACCGTTGATTCCCTGCGAAAGATTACATGCCAGATAACTCATATTGAAATGATCTTCGTTAACATTGGCTTTCCCCAACATCATAAATTCATCCCAGTTTAAGCCAATTTTACCGGCAAAGCCTTCCATATAATGCCTGAATAAATCGACATGAAAAGAATCGTGTCCGGCGGGAACGGGAGTGTGCGTTGTGAACACTGTTGACACCCTGACCACTTCTTTGGCCTCGGCAAAAGTCAACCCCTGATTTTTTGTTAAATCAGCAATTCTTTCGATTCCTATAAAGGCAGCATGACCTTCATTACAATGATAAACATCTGAATTATAGCCTAGTTTGTGCAAAGCCCTGATTCCGCCAAGCCCGAGCAACATTTCCTGTTTGAGGCGGTTTTCGATGTCGCCGCCATACAAATGGTGGGTAATGGTGCGGTCGTGTTCTTCATTTTCAGGATGATCGGCATCGAGCAAATAAAGTTTAACACTGCCCACATTTACCTGCCAAACACGGGCTACCAGATTTCTACCGGGATATTCAATTTGAACCGAAATCCAGTCTCCATTTTTGTCGAGTGCAGGATTAACCGGGATTTTCGAAAAATGCTGTGCCTCGTAATTTGCTATTTGTTCGCCGTTGAGCCCAAGTGTTTGCTTAAAATAACCGTAGCGATACAACAATCCAACGGCCACAAGGTTAACTTTCGAATCGCTGGCTTCTTTCAGGTAATCACCAGCCAAAATTCCCAGTCCACCCGAAAATATTTTCAGGCTGTCGTGCAACCCGTATTCCATACTGAAATAGGCTATTTCAGGCCCATTCAGTTTTATCCGTTCTTCGAGGTATTGTTTTAAATGATTTGCTGAACGATTCATTTTTTCAATAAACGGTTTATCTTTTTCTAATTGAAGAAACCTTTTGAAGCTTACCTCCTCCAGTAAAACTATCGGATTATGGTTACACTTTTCCCATATTTTACCATCGATATATTGAAATAACTCCCGAACCTCAGTATTCCATACCCACCACATATTTCTCGAAAGTTCCCTTAAAGGGGTCAAACTATCGGGCAGGTTCGATTCCACAATTATTTTTTTCCAAACCGGTTCAAAAACTTCCGGTTTGGCTATAAATCTTACTCCTTCTGTCACCATTATACTATGTTAAATTCAACTTTTTAATCTGTATTTGAGGTGCAAAAATATACTTTCTGTTAACAAACGTTATAAAAACACTATTAAATTAAGGTTGAATTAGTATAAATATGTTATGAAAGCAGACCGGATATAATTAATTCATGATGTTTAAAGGCAACAATACAATTGTAAAGTAACTTATTCTTAACAGATTAACTACGAACGACAGCAATTTTTGTATTTTATCCCACTTCCACACAAACAAGGGACATTCCTTCCAGATTTAATCGTATTAAACCATAACCATTTTCAGCGCAAACAGTTAAACCGCACGGATTACAAAGTACTTGCTTCCTGGTTTCGAAAAATCTACTTTTTTTCTTTGTTTTCAGCATATTCAGTTTATTTTATTCACAGGTATTGTAACGTTTTCGGGCTTTGCGTTCGGGCGGGATTAGAAGCACAAAACTGTCAACCTACCATTAAAGCCCAATAGGAGCAGTGCATTTGAATTTAAGCACGTCTCCCCGCCTGACGCAAAACAGCTGTTACAGGCTTTGGTGTATCCTGCGTTACCACGGGATACGAAGATAAAAAAATGTTCTTTGAAATGGTAACATAATTTTGAGAGAGATGATTGCCACCCACCTGCTTGAACTGCCGTCAGGCAAGCTTATAAATCCCCGTGGGTGGTACACTGCCAGCCTTCGCTGGCAGGCGCCCATCAGGTTGTAAAATACCTCGGGCAATACATCCGTCAGCTGACGGACTATTACCAACCAGCGTATTTTGAATATTGACCACGGAAAGGTTACTTTCATCGCCAAAGATTACCGCGACTGGGGTGTCAAAAAACCACGAAAACAGCTTAATTTTAAATTATTATAGCCTTGTAAAAGACCTTAAAAACACAAAAACCTGCAATAATTCAAAGAACGCCTGTTCTGGTTTTCATCAAGGACATCAAAAACCGACATTAAGTACATAGAAAAATCCCTACTGGGACTCTGGTCGGGGTGTAGTTCAACACAGACTCATCGCTGGGTCGTGCAGACCTCTCAGAGTCCTGCTTATTGCCTACCGGTTTTTTTTTATCAATCCACCAATAATTCCTTAATTGTCATTTTGACTTTCTCAATTTCTCTAACTGTCAGGTCGTCTAATGTTTTATAAATTCGTTGCTTATCAATTGTCCGAATTTGGTCAAGAACTATCCACCCTTTTTTATTGTCGTGTTTAACTTCAATTCTTGTTGGATATTTTTTAGATTGGGTTGTCATAGGTGCAATAATTAATGTATTGAGATATTTATTCATCTCATTCGGTGAAATAATTACACAAGGTCTGGTCTTTTTAATCTCACTACCAACTGTTGGGTCAAGATTTACCAATACTATCTGATATTGTTTTAAATCCATTCTTCAAAGTTTTCGTCTTCAAAAACATCATTCATTAATGCCTTGTCATCACCAGATTCATGCATTTTCTTAAATGCGGTTTCCCAACCTTTACGCGGGTTTGCTTTTGGTTTTATCACAATATGTCCTTTTTCTAATATCATTTCGACTGTATCTTTGATATTATATCTTTCCAAAAGGCTTTTGCTTAATCGGATTCCTTTTGAATTGCCAATTTGAATAACTGAAACATTCATAGCTGTCATTTTTTGTAATCACAAAGTTATTACAATATTCCAAATTGTCAAAGTTTTTCTGTCTTTTTAAAATGGTGGGCAACGGCTGGCGGTATGAAACGTTGGGGATTGCGGGCTACTTTCCTGGCCAGTTACACCGGACTTAATGCGTGGAAAAATGCTTGAATAACCACTTAAACCCCAATGTTTTATACCGCTTGTTGAACTAAATCCCGCAGCAGCGGGATAGCTCTTTCAAAAATACCCGATTCTT
>JBBIVS010000318.1:0-4394 GCA_037439605.1 Draconibacterium sp.
TGAAAAATGGCGACAAGGTTTTTATCATTTATTCGTGCCGCGAATCGTGGCTCAAGGAATACCGTCAGGGAATGCTCCATCTTAAAAACCCGGATGCCGACCCGCTCGTTCCTTCGAACTGGACAAAAACAGGCCCTGTTTTCGAGGGAAACGAAAAGGTTTTTGGCGTGGGCCATGTTTCGTTTGTAAAATCGCCCGACGGAACCGAAGACTGGATAATTTATCATTCCAAAAAAAGTACAACACCCGGCTGGGAACGCGATGTGCGGATGCAGCCTTTCCGTTGGAATGCCGACGGCACACCCGATTTTGGCCAGGCAGTTCCGGCCGGAAAAGCAATCGACCGTCCTTCGGGCGAAGTTGAAATTGAAAAAGCACAGAAAAAATGAAGCCCTTTGTTGAACTAAAGATTTTACTCATTTTTATTGGAGTGGTAATCTCATTGAGTGCTTGTGTCAGCAAACAAAAACCTGTTGATGAGCGCCCAAACATCCTGCTTATTATGATGGATGATATGGGTTATTCTGATTTGGGTTGCTATGGCGGCGAAATTCAGACACCCAACATCGATAAACTCGCGGCCGGCGGAATCCGGTTTACGCAAATGCACAACGAAGCGCGCTGCTGCCCAACTCGGGCGGCCCTTTTAACCGGGCATTATTCGCGGCAGGCCGGCATCAACGGAATGGGCGTGGACCTCAGCAAAAATACGGCTACCATTGCCGAAATCCTCAAAGAAAAAGGGTATGCCACCGGAATGACAGGCAAGTGGCACCTCTCTCAAACAAAACCTGTTGACGACCCAGTTGAACAACTGCGCTGGATGGCGCACCGTGCCGATTACGGGCCTTTTTCGCCGCTCGGAAATTACCCGTGCAACCGTGGTTTCGAGGAACATTGGGGCGTAATCTGGGGTGTGGTAAATTTTTTCGACCCGTTTAGTTTGGTACACAACGAAGAACCTATCAAAGAAGTGCCCAACGGTTTTTACATGACCGATTTTATCACCCAAAAATCCATCGGTTTAATTGAAAACTATGGAAAAGACGACAAACCGTTTTTTCTGTACGTGGCGCACACAGCGCCTCATTGGCCGTTGCACGCTTTGCCCGCCGACATTGAAAAATATAAAAACACCTATACCGAAGGCTGGGATGCAATTCGCAAAAACCGCTACAACCGCATGATTGAAATAGGGTTAATTGATGCTGAAACTTACCCGCTACCTGAAAATTCGTCGGGGAAAAAGTGGGAAGATTGCACAGAAAAAGAGTACGAAGCAGCCTGCATGGCGGTTCATGCGGCAATGATTGACCGGGTTGACCAGGGAATCGGGAAAATCATCGATAAACTAAAGGAAACCGGGCAGTATGAAAATACAATCATCCTGATTTTGTCTGATAACGGCGCTTCGCAAGAACGCGGCTATCCGCCCGGGTTCGACAGGCCCGGTTTTACCCGCGACTCAACCACCATTGAATACAACGCGCCAAACCCGGGAGCCGAAACAACATGGAACTACCTGGGCAATGCCTGGGCCAGCGCGGCAAATACGCCTTTCAGGTTCTGGAAAAAAGAGTCGTATGAGGGTGGAACTGCAACACCGTTTATAGTGCATTGGCCGGCAAAACTCAGCAAACAACGAAATACCATCAACCGTGGAGTTGCACATGTAATCGATGTTTTGCCAACCTGTCTGGCACTTTCGGGAGCAAAATACCCTGAAATTTTTAACGGACAGAAAGCTTTGCCGCCATCGGGGAAAAACTTGTTGCCGCTGATTTTTGGCGAAACAGAATCGGTTCACGACACACTTTACTGGGAACACGAAGGCGGTCGCGCCATCCGTATCGGCGACTGGAAAATGGCGTCGTTGTCAAAGCAGGATTGGGAACTGTTCAACCTGGCCGCCGACCACTCCGAAACCGTGAATCTTGCAACAAAATATCCTGAAAAAGTAAACGAAATGAACGCCGCGTGGGAAAAATGGGTGGTACAAACCGAAGTAAAAAGCGATTGAAATCTGATAAAAACAAAAAATAAAAACAACAATGAGAACACAAATTTTTATTTATCTGCTGGCTGCTATTGCAGCATTTTCAGCGTGTAAGCCAACACAAAAAGAACCTGCAACCGAACAAGTGAAACAGGCCAAATGGACAGTTGAACAAGCCAATGCCTGGGCGGATGAAAACGGCTGGTTGCGCGGAAGCAATTTTAACCCGAGTACCGCCATCAACCAACTGGAAACCTGGCAGGCCGAAACTTTTGACACGCTCACCATCGACCGAGAGTTAGGCTGGGCACAGGAAATTGGCATGAACTGTATGCGCGTTTACCTGCACCACGTTGCATGGAAAGTTGACAAGGAAGGGTTTAAAAACCGTATGGACAAATACCTGAGTATTGCCGACAGCCATGGGATTAAAACCATTTTCGTGTTTTTCGACGACTGCTGGAACCCCACTTACCAGGCAGGCAAACAACCCGAACCAAAACCCGGAGTCCACAACTCAGGCTGGGTGCGCGACCCCGGCGAACTGCTTTTCACTGATTCAACTTTGATTGTTACTCTTGAAGAATACGTAAAAGATGTACTTTCAACTTTTAAAGATGACAAAAGAATTGCAATGTGGGACTTATACAACGAACCCGGGAACAATAATTACGGAAACCGTTCGATGCCTTTGCTCCAAAAGGTATTTGAATGGGGCTGGCAAATCCGCCCTTCGCAACCCTTGTCGGCCGGTTTGTGGAATCCGAATTTAACAGATTTGAATATTTATCAGCTCGAAAACTCTGACATCATAACTTACCACAATTACAACGGGCCCGAAGAACACCAGTCGGTTATTGATTCGCTGCGGAAATACAACCGTCCGCTGGTTTGTACCGAATACATGGCGCGCCGCAACAACAGTTTGTTTACCAACATTATGCCGATCCTGAAAAAGGAAAATGTGGGCGCAATCAATTGGGGCCTGGTTGCCGGAAAATCGAACACAAAATATGCCTGGGATGAACCAATCCCGGATGGTTCGGAGCCGCCGCTCTGGTTTCACGAAATTTTCAATCCCGACGGAACGCCTTACAAACAGGCCGAAGTTGATACAATTAAAAGTCTGACTTTATTAAACCCGATAAAATGAAAAAATTACTATCAACAATTGCACTGGTTGCAATCTTTGGCAGCGCCTTATTTGCACAAACCTGGAAACCCGCAGGCGACAAAATCAAAACTCAATGGGCCGAAAAAGTAAACCCCGAAAGTCCGCTGCCTGAATACCCGAGACCGCAATTAACACGCACTGAATGGCAAAACCTCAACGGCTTGTGGGATTATGCCATTGCCCCGAAAGGCGGCTGGCTGCCCGAAAAATTCGACGGAAAAATTCTTGTCCCGTTTGCCATTGAATCCAGTCTTTCGGGAGTGCAGAAAACCGTTGGAGCGGCCAGTGAACTTTGGTATCAAAGAGCTTTTTCAATACCTGCCGGTTGGAAAAACCAGGAAATTCTGCTTCATTTCGGCGCTGTTGACTGGGAAGCCGATGTCTGGGTTAATAACATCAAAGCCGGAAGCCACAAAGGCGGTTACACCCCTTTTTCATTCAACATAACAAACCTGCTGAATAAAACCGGGCAGCAGACCGTTACGGTAAAAGTTTGGGATCCCACCGATGATGGTTACCAGCCCCGCGGAAAACAGGTAAAAGAGCCTCGTGGAATCTGGTACACGCCGGTTACCGGAATCTGGCAAACCGTTTGGATTGAACCCGTAAAACCAGCTTTCATTACAGCATTAAAAACGGTTCCAAACATCGATGGCGGTACAGTTTCGGTTTTGGCTGAAACTTGCGGAACAACGCAAGGAGACCTCGTTTCGGTTAAAATTCTGGATGCCGGAAAAGTGGTTGCCGAAGGAAAAGCAGTTGCCGGAGAAAAAGTTTTACTGCCGGTAAAAAATGCAAAACTGTGGAGCCCTGAATCACCTTTCCTTTATGATATGGAAGTTTCAATCGTACGAAATACAGAATTACTGGATAAAGTAGGCAGCTACTTCGGTATGCGGAAAATTTCGGTACAAAAAGATAAAAACGGCACCTTCAGGATGCAACTGAACAACAAGGATTATTTTCAGTTTGGCCCACTCGACCAGGGCTGGTGGCCCGATGGGCTTTACACTGCCCCAACCGACGAAGCTTTAAAATATGACATTGTTAAAACCAAAGATTTCGGTTTCAATATGATTCGCAAGCACGTGAAAGTAGAGCAGGCCCGGTGGTACTACCATTGCGACCGCGAGGGGATCCTTGTATGGCAGGACATGCCCAGCGGCGACCGTTCGCCTCAATGGCAGCAACGCAACTATTTCGATGGAAAGGAATTCGTGCGCA
>JBBIVS010000318.1:4404-4925 GCA_037439605.1 Draconibacterium sp.
TCCGTTTCAGAACAGAACTTCCGGCAGGAATGGAAGGAAATCATGGATTTGGGATACTCTTCGCCAAGCATAGTGGTTTGGGTACCGTTTAACGAAGCGTGGGGCCAGTTTAAAACCGGCGAGATTACCGAATGGACAAAGAATTACGACCCTTCGCGGTTGGTAAATCCGGCCAGCGGTGGAAACCATTATGATGTTGGTGACATGCTCGATATGCACCACTACCCCGACCCGGTAATGGGGCTTTTTGATTCGAAAAGGGTAAATGTATTGGGCGAATACGGCGGGATAGGGTTGGTTTTTGAAGACCATTTGTGGGAGAAAAACCGCAACTGGGGATATGTTCAGTACAAAACTACTGAAGAAGCCACCAGGGTTTATGTTGAATTTGCAGAAAAGCTAAAAAAACTGATTCCGTTTGGCTACTCCGCTGCTGTTTATACGCAAACCACCGATGTTGAAATCGAAGTAAACGGCCTGATGACTTACGACCGTAAAATCATAAAACTCAATGAAGCCCA
>JBBIVS010000319.1:0-1272 GCA_037439605.1 Draconibacterium sp.
GGAATGTGGTAACGACCAATGACCGGATTTTGCGAATATCGCCACATTACATCGGTTGACCCTTGCGGGCGTTCTTCAAATGGAATTTTTGTTTTCATATTAAAATGAGTTATTTGTTTATAAATATTATCAGAATATTTTGACGTTGTCAGGTGCTTTGCACGCTGACAAGTCTATGTGTCAACAGACCTGACATCGTCCATAGACCTGTTAGCGTCACAATTAATCAATATTCTTTGTTTTATCAATTTCCAACTGTTCTTTATTGTCAGGATGCGCAAAAGGTACAAACCTTGCGGCAAAAAACGCCGGAATGGTTGCCACCAGCACCCAGATAAAGAATATTTTATACCCCAGCATATCGCTGAAAAATCCGCTGAGCATCGAAGGTATCATAAATCCCAGGTTATTAATTCCGGTGGCAAAGGCGTAGTGCGCCATTTTGTATTTGCCGGGTGCTACCTGTTGCATCATAAATAACATAAGTCCAACGAAACCAAATCCGTAACCAAAATATTCCAGAACAACTGCCGCCCCAATAATATAAACACTGTCGGGCTGATAAAAAGCAAGTGCGGCATAAACGGCAAACGGGATGTTAAAGGCAGCGACAAGGAAAATCAACGCTTTTCTTAATCCCTTTTGGGCAATAAAATAACCACCCAGGATGGAACCCAAAACAAAGGCAACTGTTCCGAAAGTACCATAAATTACACCGATTTGTGTAGTGGATAAACCCAGCCCGCCATCACCCACGGCAGCTTTAAAAAACAAGGGCGCTATTTTTATGGCAAAACCTTCTGCAAATCGGTATAGAATAATGAAGGCAATACTCCAGTAAATGTATTTTTTCTGAAAAAAGGTTTTCAAAACGTCCAAAAGGGTTTCAAATCCGTCTTTTAACGAAGTAACATTGGTTACTGTTGTTCCGCCTTTGGGCAACACTCGCGAATGATAAACACCCACAAGTACCATAACCGCACCAATACCCAGCATAACCGAAACCCATGCATTAACTACACCCATTCTGTCTTCCAAAATCCCGGCCAACGTAACAAATCCGCCGTAAGCCACAAGTTTGCCAATGTTGTATGAAGCTCCCTGCCACCCGATATATTCGGCCTGAAGTTTTGGTGAGAGTACACTTAAATACACGCCGTCGGTGGCAATATCGTTGGTTGCTCCGCTAAATGCAATAACGCCCAGCAAGGCAATCGAGTAGGTGAAAAATCCCGGAAAAGGCAGTGATAATGCAACCAGTGCAAAAGTAAT
>JBBIVS010000319.1:1282-1609 GCA_037439605.1 Draconibacterium sp.
GTTACAAATTGCGATGTTACCACAAAGAACTTTTTCGATTTAAACATTTCAAGCACGGGGCTCCACAAGGGTTTCAAGGTCCATGGAATCATAATCAGCGAAGTCCAGAAAGCAATCTGGGTATCAGAAACACCCATGTTTTTGTACATAATTGCCGTTGACTGCGCCAAAACCACAAAAGGTAAACCCATTGCGAAGTAGGCTGTTGGCACCCAAAAAACGGGTTTGGCTTGTTTTGTATTTTCTTTCGACATTAGTTTTTTGTATTAATTCAAAAGGTAATTTTTTAAGGTTCGAATTATGATGCCAAATTACGTTTTTTTATTT
>JBBIVS010000319.1:1629-3099 GCA_037439605.1 Draconibacterium sp.
AGATGATTTTAAATTTATTTAAAAAGTTTTTATTGATACATCTTCCGAAATTGTAAATTTGGCTCAATAAATATTTCATTATGAAGCAAATTTCATTTTTTATTCTGCTGTTTTTTGCGGCCTCTTTAATTAATGGTTGCAATCCGATCCAAAAATCAAAACCTGAAAATCAAATTGTTAAATCTGAAAAAGAATACATGGTTGTGGCTTATGTGGCTGGTTACCGTGAGTTCGATTTTTCAACCATCGATATTTCCGGAATAACGCATATTAACTATGCCTTTGCCAATATCCGCGATGGTGAAGTAGTTTTCGATACCACCAAAATTGACGGAGTTTTGCCAAATTTCGGCGATATTGATGAGTTAAACAGTCTGAAAACAAACAAACCCGGTTTAAAAGTGCTGGTTTCTGTGGGAGGTTGGACCTGGTCTGGCGGTTTTTCCGATGCTGCATTAACTGAAGAATCGCGGGCAAAATTTGCAAAAAGTTGTGCTGCTTTTGTAAAGGAATATAAACTGGATGGCATCGACCTCGACTGGGAATACCCGAATCAGCCGGGTGCAGGAAATATTCACCGGCCCGAAGATGTGCAGAATTTTACGCTCATGTTGAAAGCAGTGCGAGAAGAACTCGATTTGTTGGCTGAAAACGAAGGGAAAGGAAATCGCTATCTGCTTGCCATTGCAACCGGCGCCGATGAAGCTTATGTGCAAAATACAGAGTTGGGTGAGTTACACAAATACATCGACTTTCTGAATATTATGACCTACGATTTTTATAACGGCTGGCATAATGTAAACGGGCATCACAGCAATTATTTGCCGTCGGCCCAACCCGAAATGGATAAAAACAGCGTGGTTAATGCTGTCGAAATGCATGTAAAAGCAGGTTTTCCGGTTGAAAAAATAAACCTTGGTATCCCGTTTTACGGCCGAATCTGGAAAGGTGTAAAAGCTGAATCAGACAAAATTCTTTTTAAAACTGCCGAAACTGTGGGGATGGGAATTGATTACAGTGATTTTTATCAGAACATCAACGCAAACGGTTTTACACGTTATTGGGACGACACAGCAAAAGCGCCATATTTGTGGAATCCGGAAGAAAAAACTTTTATTTCGTATGAAGATGAAGAATCAATCAAACTGAAAATTGAATACCTGAAACAACGCGGACTTGGCGGAGTGATGTTTTGGGAATACAGCGCCGATGTTGACAAAAAACTGCTGAATGCTGTGGTTGATAATCTATGATAACATTCAATAAATCAAATTATGAAACGACGCAACTTTCTTGGCACAACAATCATTTCCGGATTAGGTCTGCCATTGTTTTCAGTGGCTGCACCAAAAAGAATCGAAAAAATCCTGAAATCCGCGATGTGTTTTCAATGGATAAAAACACAGTAAAGATTTTCACAAAGTCCGACATAAAACCAACACGTATTTTTCATATTACCGACACGCACCT
>JBBIVS010000319.1:3109-4920 GCA_037439605.1 Draconibacterium sp.
CGCGAAAACCCTTTCAGTATGTACAGCGAAAGAATAGGAAATGCCTATAAATTGAATAAATATTTTGAAACCGGCGAAGATATTACCTGCATTCAGAGTTTTGAACAGACATTGCAAAAGGCAAAAGAACAAAAAGCTGATTTTTTGGCTTTAACTGGCGACATTTTCAGTTTTCCTTCGGAAGCTACTGTTGAATGGGTGATTCAAAAACTAAGGGATACAGAAATTCCGTTTGGCTATATTGCCGGAAACCACGACTGGCACTATGAGGGAATGCCCGGAAGTTCTCGTAGCCTGAGAGAAATCTGGGCAAACGAAACGTTGAAACCAATGTACCAGGGAAATAATCCGTTATTTGGAGGCTATGACATCAATGGAATCAGAATGGTTTTTGTCGGCAATTCAACCTACGAAATTGAACACGAACAACTTGAGTTTTTCATACAGCAAACCAAAACTGAAATCCCCATGATTTTATACATTCACATTCCTCTGTATATGCCCGGCCGTTCGATGGGATACGGTTGTGCAAATCCGCAGTGGGGCGAAGAAGCTGACAGGGGTTTCGAAGTTGAACGGCGTGAAAAATGGAGAAAAGGCGGACACACGTCAACCACCTTTAGTTTTTATGACGAAGTTTTTTAATGCCCCGAATCTGCTGGCTATTTTTGCCGGTCACACCCACCGCCCGGCGCTCGACGTAAAAAACAATATTCCGCAAATCGTTTCAGGTCACAATGCAACAGGTTATTACACTGAAATCAATATTTCAAAAACGGCTTAAATTATAAATTCGGATAAACTTTGTAAATTAGAAGGATTATGGAAATTAATCAATTAACTGAAAAAATAATCGGATGTGCCATTGAAGTACATAAAAGACTTGGTCCCGGACTTTTAGAGTCTGTTTATGAAGAATGTCTGTCGTATGAATTAAAAAGCATTGGTTTAAAGATAGATAGACAAGTTGCTTTGCCCGTGGTGTATAAAGATATTAAATTAGAATGTAGCTACAGAATTGATATTTTAGTTGAGAATACGGTTATCATAGAACTAAAATCAATTGAATCATTTACACCCGTTCATGAAGCACAAATTCTGACCTATATGAAATTTGCACAAAAGACAATAGGATTGTTGATTAATTTTAATGTTACCTTGCTTAAAGATGGTTTAAAACGTTACAGAAATTAACTCATTGGTTCTCTGAGAATTCTCTGTGAGTCTCTGTGTAACAAAATACAATTTCACTGAGGTTCACTGAGAAGACACAGAGTTTCACAGAGAAAAATAAACAATTATTTCTCATTATTAACTGATTGAATATGAAAATACAACTGATTATTATTTTACTGGTCTGCCTGATAATCAGGAATGGCAATGTGTTGGCACAGGAGGATAAAAGCAAAACTGTAGTTGCCAAGGACGTCCCCGCAGCAGTGGCATTAACCAAAAACCTGTCGGAGACCGAAGCCTATGTTTGGCCAAAGATCCGAAAGTAATGGAAAACCTCAAAAAATGGCAAGGCTACAAATTTGGTTTGTTAATTCACATGGGTTTGTACTCCGAACTCGGAATAGTGGAATCGTGGGCTTTGTGTCCCGAAGACTGGATTACACGCCCCGGGTACGACGACTATTACCAGTTTTGTAACGATTACCGGAATACAAAAAACAGGTTTAATCCGGTAAACTTTGACCCTGAAAAATGGGCAAAAATTTTTAAAAGCTCCGGTGCAAAATACATGATTTACTCATCGAAGCACCACGACGGATTTTGCATGTTCGATACCCGCCAGACCGACTTCAACG
>JBBIVS010000320.1:0-4895 GCA_037439605.1 Draconibacterium sp.
AGAATACACTTAACCAGTTGCTAACTGAAATGGATGGTTTCGATACCAATACCGGGGTAATTATTCTGGCTGCCACCAATCGTGCTGATATTCTCGACCGCGCATTAATGCGCGCCGGCCGTTTCGATCGCCAGATTCATGTCGAACTCCCCGACTTAAACGAAAGGGCGGAGATTTTCAATGTACATTTGCGACCTTTAAAACTGAATGAAGAACTGAAAGTTGATTTTTTAGCCAAACAAACCCCCGGTTTTTCGGGAGCCGATATTGCAAATGTTTGTAATGAAGCTGCACTGATTGCTGCACGTAAAAATCACGAATCGGTCGATAAACAGGATTTCCTGGATGCTGTTGACAGAATAGTGGGGGGATTGGAAAAGAAAAATAAAATCATTTCGGTGGATGAGAAAAAAACCATCGCTTATCACGAGGCGGGCCATGCAACTATCAGCTGGCTGCTCGAACATGCCCATCCGCTGGTAAAAGTAACTATTGTTCCGCGTGGAAAAGCGCTGGGCGCTGCATGGTACCTGCCCGAAGAACGTTCGATTACCACTAAGGAACAACTTCTTGACGAAATGTGCTCTGCTTTGGGTGGTAGAGCTGCAGAACAACTGGTTTTCAATAAAATATCATCGGGTGCGCAAAACGATTTGGAAAAAATCACCAAACAGGCATATGCAATGGTTAGCATTTTTGGGATGAGCGAAAAAGTGGGCAATGTGAGTTATTACGATTCCACAGGTCAGTCTGATTTCTCATTTACAAAACCATACAGCGAAAAAACTGCGCAACTGATTGATGAAGAAGTTAAAGCCCTTATCGACAGTCAATATGCGAGGGCGCTTGAAGTGTTGAAGAACAACAAAAAAGGACATGAAAAGCTGGCCAATCTTCTACTTGAAAGGGAAGTCATTTTCAGTGAAGATTTGGAAACGATTTTTGGGAAACGTCCATGGGATAAGAAACATGTAATTCCTGAAAACGGAACGGTTGAACCTGAAAAGAATGAAACTGAAAGCAGAGGTTCATGGGATGATGCAAAAGAAGTGACACCGGAAATAAAAGAATAATTATGAATCCGGCCAGGGAAGAAATACTGAACAAACTGAAAAATGCTGTTCATTCAATACCTGAAGGGCCTGATTTTGAAAAGCCCATTTATCATTCCATTGATATACCTTTGGAACTTGCTTTCAAGGAAAACCTGGAAAAGATAAATGGGTTTGTTCATTTGTTTTCAACGGAAGTTGAACTATTCACCGCATTAAAAGTGTATCTTATATCCTGTCAAAGAGAAGATATATTTTGTAATGAGGATGAAATCTGCAAAAAGTTAAGCCACTTCGGAGTTGAATTTCAGCAAAGTTCGGTATTACCTAAAAACACCGAAGTTGGAATTACCGGATGCGAATTTTTAATTGCCCACACCGGTTCGGTTATGGTAAGTTCGGCACAAAAAGGAGGAAGGCAAATGTTTGTTTATCCGCCTGTTCACATTGTAATTGCAAGCAAAAATCAACTGGTTGGCTATCTGGAAGAAGCCTATATCGGAATCCGCGAGAAATACAAAAACGATTTCCCTTCTCAAGTCACTCTTATTACGGGCCCCAGTCGTACCGCCGACATTGAAAAGACATTGGTTTTGGGAGCGCATGGGCCGAGGGAACTGGGGGTATTTTTGGTTTGATTTTTATGTTTTATTAATTCCTGAAGTTGAAACAGGAAATTAATTTGATACATTCCAATGTTGGATAATTTTTTTGAATTAAATTGCAAATAAAAAATGTACACTTATAAAATACATCTGCACAAAGAGGAGGAAGGTGGTTTTACGGTAACAGTTCCTGCTTTGCCGGGCTGCATAACATACGGTGAAAATGTTGACGAAGCCATTGATATGGCAAAAGAGGCAATTCAACTGTACTTGAGGATTTAAAAGAAAGAGGAGAATCAATTCCTGACGACAGTAATACCCTGGAATACTCTTTAAATGTTACATCGGGATGAACCTTTCCCCAAAACATCTTATAAAAATTCTGGAAATCAACGGATTTTTTTACTAACGTTCCAAAATTGCGCATCAACTTTATTTTTAATCCGGTTACAGGAAAAACGGCCATTGTTCCTTTTCACTCCTGGCTGGATTTGAAGAAAGGTACATTTTGAGCTATCCTTAAACAAGCAGGTATTGATAAGGAAAATTGGAGCTAATCGGTTCTGAAGACGTCCATATTTTTCCTTTTCCCAATCTTCATTTATTTTTTACATTTGCAAAATGGAAAAAGGGTGGACTGAAGTAATTATTACTGCGCACGAAAACAAAGCTTCGATGGCAAAAGACCTGCTTGAAAGCGAAGGTGTAAAAGCGGTGGTAATTAATCAACACGATTCGGCCTATCAGACCTTTGGAGAGTTTAGTGTTCACGTGGCAGAAAATGATGTTGAAAAAGCATTGCAATTGCTGAAAAATCTAAAAAATTGAAAGTATTTGTAAAAAGAAGCTTAACCGGAGTTGCATTCGCGGCAATTATGTTCGCCGGAATTATCATTCATCAATATGTTTTTGCCATTGTTTATTACTCCTAACACTTTACGAATTCTATAAGATAATTGAAAATATTGGTTATGAACCATCGGCAAAAATCGGCTTAATCTGCGGATTTCTGCTTTTCACCATTTTCTTTTTGGCGGCAAACAGGGTTATTCCCCAAAATTATATTTACTTATCAATCCTGATTCCGCTGGCAACCCTGCTCCCGGATTTGTTCGATAAAAGGAAAAACGGTTTTAAAAACAGCATGATTACACTGGCCGGATTAATTTATATTGCACTTCCGTTTAGTCTGTTGAGTTTTATTGTTATCCCTGTTGACAGGACCGAATCCGAATTTTATCCCTGGGTTTTGTTCGGCATTTTCCTGATTATCTGGATGTACGATTCCATGGCTTATGTATTTGGTTCATGGTTGGGAAAACATAAAATCTGTGCAAGGATTTCGCCCAAAAAATCATGGGAAGGATTAATCGGGGGCGCTGTTTTTGCCATTATCATGGGAATAGTTAATTCGGTTTTGTTTGAGGAACTCAGTATGATAAGCTGGATAGTTATTGCAATTTTAATAGTGGCTTTTGGCACTTCGGGCGATTTCTTTGAATCGAAACTGAAACGCGAAGCCGGCGTAAAAGACTCGGGTAGTATTTTGCCCGGACATGGCGGAATGCTTGACCGGTTTGATACAGTGCTCTTTGCAGTTCCTGTTATTTTTGTTTGGATTAATTTATTTGGAAATATTTAAACGATGAAAATTCATAAAGAAGGATTAAAAGTTATTCCAATTGCATTTTTCACGATTGCTGTTATTGATGTAATTATTTACATTTTTTTGCAGGATTTTCTGATATTTTATGTGCTGATGGCAGTTTCGCTGGTTTTTGCAGGCCTGGTGGTTTATTTTTTCAGGGTTCCCCGCCGCCGGATTCTGAAAAATGACAGTCACGTTCTTGCTCCGGCAGATGGAAAAGTGGTTGAGGTAAAAGAGGTTTTCGAAAGCGAATATTTTAAAGACAACCGGCTTCAGGTTTCTATTTTCATGTCGCCGTTAAATGTGCATCAAAACCGGGCACCGATTGGAGGTGAAATCACCTTTATAAAACATCACCGCGGAGCATTTTATCCTGCCTTTGTAGAGAAATCATCTCACCTGAATGAACGTTGCACCACTGTTTTTAAACTGAAAAACGGGACTGAAGTTTTATCACGACAAATAGCCGGCACTGTTGCCCGCCGGATTTGCAACTACAAAAAACCGGGCGACCATATCGAACAGGGAGCCGAATACGGTTTTATCAGGTTTGGTTCGAGGGTGGATGTTTTTTTACCACTCAACGCAAAAGTAAACGTTGACTATGGTTTAAACACGGTTGGCGGTAAAACAGTAATTGCAGAAATTTAGAAGAGCCTTGAAAAAAATAATCAGTCAGATACCCAATTTCATTACCTTTCTTAACCTGGTTTCGGGTGCAGTTGCCATCATTTTTGCCATTGACGGTCATTTGGTGTGGGCTGCTATTTTTATTTGTACGGCCGCGCTTTTCGATTTTCTTGATGGTTTTGCCGCCCGGGCATTAAAAGCTTACTCCGAAATCGGAAAAGAACTTGATTCAATGGCTGATGTTGTTTCGTTTGGAGTTGCACCGGGAGCAATTCTTTTTACCCTCCTTGAATTTTCATTGTTTGGTAAAAACGATCCGATTCATGAAATCAGTGGAAAATGGTTGGAGTGGCTCATCCTTTTTTCAGCATTTCTTTTGCCGGTTTTCGGTGCTATCAGGTTGGCACGGTTTAACACAAACACTTCCAGCGAAAATTTTTTCCGCGGATTACCAATCCCGGCTAACGGATTGTTCTGGGCAGCCATGGGATTAATGCTGCAATCGCCAAAATATGCCGCAATGCTGCCTTTGGTTTATACAACAAAAAACCTTGTAATTCTTGGAATTTTTATGTCGGGAATGATGGTGATTAACATGCCCATGTTTTCGATGAAACCAAAATCGCTGAGTTTAAACGAAAACTGGTACCGTTACCTTTTTATTGCTTTGTCGGCCTTACTCCTGATTTTTTATAACATTTACGGGCTGGCATTTGTCATTTTACTTTACATCCTGCTGAATGCCATTTTTTACCTTCTGAAAGTGAAATTCTAAAAGTTTGTTGGAGATAGTGCAATAAAAAAGCCTCTGAAATCGGGAAATACTATTTTCCTGTGGAAAACATTAATAATACACCATGACAAATTAAAATTCCGAAATCAGAGACTTTGTTTCTTTAAATATTTCAGTTTGAAATATTCATAGATAATTCAACAACAAAATGGGAAAGATGTTTTAGT
>JBBIVS010000321.1:0-4893 GCA_037439605.1 Draconibacterium sp.
GCAGAATCGTTGTAATGCAACCAAACCCGGTGATAAAATTCGCGCGAAAGTCCACCGATTACCGACTTATTTCCAGTATCGGTGTAACCCAGTCCGCCGGCTGAAAGACCTCCCAAATGAATGTCAGGCGATACAACCAGAACTGTTTTGCCCGAATGAACTACTTCAACGGCAGCAATTACTGCAGCAGAAGTTCCGCCGTAAATGATTACATCGGCCTGAAAACCGGGGTTTGATTTTTTTATTGGTGAACATCCTGAAATTGCAATTGCAAACAGTATAGTAATTGTTGATTTAAAATTCATAATGAAATTAGTTTAAGGTAAAAATAAAGGAAAATGAATAAAGAGAGGGACAATTTAATTCAGATTTTTATTCCCTGAAAATGTTAATTTCGCTTTTCAAAATTCGTTTTATGAAAATCTATTCGCCACTGTTTATTGCTGTTCGTGTTGTTGTTTATGCATTGCTGATTTTTGGCATTGCTGAGGGTATTTTTTTTGATGCTGCTCACCCGCTGGAAGATGGTTATTTTGGCGAAATTACATTTACCGAAATCGGGCAGGAATTCATTCTTTTTATTCTCTTTTGTTTTTATATGGTTCTTGGTTTTAAATGGAGAGAAATTCAACCCGTTTCAAATCTGGTTTCATTGTTTTTTCTGATGTCGTTTATCCGCGAGTTTAATTTTTTGGTTGATAAATGGATTTTTCCTGTTCTTGTAGTTTTTGCATTTTTTTTCTGGCTTTTTATCCGCGATTTCAAAAAAATAAAGGCGGCGGCCATCCGGTTTTTCAGCGTCCCGGCATCGTCATGGTTGTTGTCAGGTTTCCTGGCAACCTATATTTTCAGCCGTTTAATGGGGCGCACAAAATTCTGGCAGCTTCTTTACCACGACGAAAGTTACCGGCTTGCAAAAGCTGCCACCGAAGAGGGAATTGAACTGATGGGAAACACAATTATGCTGATTGGCGCAATCGAGTTTTTGATTTATTTTCTTGTTGAAAAATCAATTAAAAATGAAAAATTATAAATTAGAAATTACACTACTTCGGACTCCGGACTTCCAACTTTTATTTAACCCATGAAAGTCTGCGGCTTTACATTTATCAGGAATGCTGAAAAATTCGATTTTCCAATTATCGAAGCAATAACTTCCGTGCTTCCGGTTTGCGATCATTTTGTTGTTGCAGTTGGAAATTCACAAGATAACACGCGACAAATGATTCAGCATATTTCGCCGGATAAAATTACGATTGTTGATACGGTTTGGAACGAAAACCTGAAAAAGGGCGGGGAAGTGTATGCTGACGAAACCAACAAGGTTTTTGATGCCATTCCGGCTGATTTTGACTGGTGTTTTTACATTCAGGGCGACGAAGTTTTGCACGAAAAATACCTTGAGCCGGTAAAACAGGCGATGCTGGATAATTTGGATAAAAAGAATGTGGATGGTTTGCTTTTCGGGTTCAGGCATTTTTACGGAACATTCGATTATGTTGGCGATTGCCGTCACTGGTACCGGAATGAAATCAGGGTAATCAGAAACGATAAGTCAATCCGATCGTATCGTGATGCTCAGGGTTTCCGGGAAAAAGGCAAAAAACTGAATGTTGTGCCGGTTAAAGCAGAAATTTACCATTATGGCTGGGTTCGACATCCAAAGTTTATGCAGGAAAAAATTGAGTCGGTAAAGCAGTTTTACGATGGGATTTCAGAAAACGATGCTTTGAAAAGAGCAGCAGAAGATGAATTTAACTACAGCAGAAAATACGATGCACTTGCAAAATTTGAGGGAACTCATCCCGCTGTAATGAAAAAAAGAATCGAACGTTTAAACTGGAAAATGGAAATCGATTTGAATAAGACAAACCTGAAACTGAAATACCGGATTTTACACAAAATTGAAAAATGGTTTGGAGTGCGGTTGTTTGAGTACAGGAATTACAAGCTTTTAAACCCGTAACCTGTTCATTTCAGAAGCTTGTCAATACGATTAATAAATAATTTGGACAAAGGATACAACCTCAAAACAGTTTCTTTATCAAAGTCATAAAAATCGTTAAAATCTCCTTTATGTCTCTTTTCAAATAAATCCGTATAATGTTTTGCAAGATCTCTTTCAATTATACCAGTTTTTACAAATTTTTGCCCAAAAATTTGTCGCATCCCTTTGTGGCTTGAAGCTGAATAATTGTATTTTGTTAATAATGCACCAACAGCATAAAAACAAGCATAATACATTCGATTAATTGCCGTATTCCAAAAGTTGTTCTCAATATGTTTTTCAACTTCTAAAATAGTTTCTTTTGCCCGCTGAATCCTATATTGAGCAAAATCGCCTTGCATTGGATTTGTCATAATAATTGTCCCTCTTTCATCACGTTTTTATAAAAAGGTGAAATATTATAAAGATTATTCCAGTCTTCTTCAGAATAAACCATAGGACTGATTATTTCGCCTGTTTCAAATTCTAAATCATATAAAGGTGATGTTATTTCATCCTCAATTTCTGCGGAAATTTTTTTCTCATTTAACAGGATTAATAGGTCCCAATCAGATTCTTTATTCGCAGTTCCTTTGATGCGTGAACCGTAGAGATAGACTTTGGCAGACGGGAATTTTGTATATACAATCCTTTTTATCTGAGAAATTATGTTGCTTTCTGTACCCATACTTCAAAGGTAATTAATTTACTTGAATTTTTTTCTTGCTTCCTTCAACTGCTCCGGTTTTCCAACATCCATCCATAAATCAGAATTGTCAACAAATCCTTTGATGAAATGTGTTTTGGCCAGTTCAAGATAAAAATCGGTAACTGAAAAACGATCGGTTTTGGGCATCAGCGGGAATATTTCGGGTTGAATAACGTGAAAACCGCTGTATGCCATTTCTGTTGCACTTTCAAATTTTCCGGGTATCGAAATCTTTGTTTCACCCGTTTTTTTGTTTATCCAACCTGTCAGATTCATTTCTGAATCGAACTTATAATACCGCTGTGTCTCCCGTTTTCTGACAGCCAGAGTAACCAAAGCACCCGATTTCAAATGATCATAGATTAAATCCTTAAGTTTGAGGTTGCTTAAAATATCTACGTTGTAAATTAAAACGGGCTCGTTTCCAACAAAAAAATGTGCTGCCTTTTTCAGTCCGCCACCTGTGTCGAGTAGTTTTTCAGTTTCATCAGAAATATGGATAGGAACCCCAAAATCGTTCTTTTTGATAAACGAAATTACCAGTCCTGAAAAATGATGAACATTCACAACGATTTCTGCAATTCCTTCACTTTTAAGTTTTTCGATAGCATGTTGCAGCAACGGTTTTCCACCGATTTCCACAAGCGCTTTGGGTTTGCCGGCTGTTTCGTTTTGTAGCCGTGTGCCAAGTCCGGCGGCAAAAATCATTGCTTTCATTTTGAAGGAAGTCTTTGATTTAATCTTGCGATTAATAAACTACAATCTTTTCGTTCAACACTTTTTCTGCTGTTTTAGCTCTTAAAAAGTACATTCCTTTATTCAACCCGCTAATCTCAATTTCAGTTTTGTATTGAAATGGATGTACTTTTTTCACAACCTGCCCTTTTGAATTGATAATCTCAACAGAGTTGACTATTTCTGCTGATTTGCTTTCCACTGTTACTTTTCCGTTGGTTACCGGATTTGGATATACTGATATCAAGTTAAGATTATCAATCTGGCTGATTCCGGTGGTTGTTTTAATGCCAAACGGATAACCAACATCGGGCCGTTCTGCAATGTACGACTTTAACCAGGTCATTGCCGCCCTTTCAGTGCCATTGCTGTTTAAAATTCCGGTCCCTTCAGCCCAGGTTTGCCCTTCAACATATCCCCACAACGTAATACCTGCAACTGCAGGATGGTTCCAGTACACCGGGAATGCATTTTTATAGCTGTTTAACTGGTTGGCTTCCGAGGCCGGATTCCCCTTTAAATCCAGTTCAGTAACATAAATTGGCACACCTGATTTTGCCATGTTATTAAGCGCATTTTGAAGGTTATTTGCATTTATGCCGTCAACATTAAAGTAGTGTGCCTGGGTTCCGAAACCGTCAATTAAATTCCTGTCGCGCAATACTTTTACCAGTGCCAGTATTTCATTTAACCCGGCGTTGTTGGTTTCCAGTTCAAAATCGTTGATAACAAGTTTTGAGTTGGGAAAATAATGGCGGGCTTTTTCAAACAGCCAGATGGCCCAGTCGTAACCGGTTTCCCCCGGTCCGCCCAAACCTGCCCTGAAATAAGGCGTACCCGCCGCATGTTCCTGTTTGTTGTATGTGTTAAGGTACATGTTTTCGTTGAGAACTTCAATCTGGTCGATATATGGATAGCGCGCGGCAAGGGCTGCCATGTATTCTTCCATTTCTTTCTGAAAGTCAGCCGGATTTAAAGTTGTAATCCATTGCGGGTACTGGCTGCCCCATGCAATAACATGATACCGGAACGGCAGATAATTGTTTTTTGCATGGTTGTATGCAAGGTCGGCGTTGCTCCAGTTCATCACATTCCGGGTTCTTTCAACCGAACCCCATTTGCAGCCGTTTTCGGAAGTTACACCGTTCCAGTATTTGTTAAAATCGCTCCTGACATTATTTGGAATGATATTGGCCAGGTACTTTCCTTTGCCTGCACTCATTCCTGCAGCTTTAACATCAGCAACGCCAACGGTTATCAATACCCCCGCTGAAGTGGAACATGGTTGCTATTGTCGGTGGCTTTTGCAGTTATTCTGTAACTCCCGGCAGGAACCTTGCTCCACAAAAACGAGTAAGTATTTGAGGTTGAAGTGGAAGTTTCGCCCAATTTTATGTCATTGTAAAAGAATTCAACTTTGGTGACATTTCCTCCGGTTTGTGTTCCTCCCAAATCGGTGGCA
>JBBIVS010000322.1:0-4605 GCA_037439605.1 Draconibacterium sp.
TGAAGATGCCGCTTACCCGCAACGGGACGGAAAGACCCCGTGAACCTTTACTGCAGCTTCGCATTGACTCTGGGTAAGTGATGTGTAGGATAGGACGGAGGCTATGAACCGGTTTCGCCAGGAATCGTGGAGCCATCCTTGAAATACGTCCCTTTGCTTACTTGGAGCCTAATCCGCCAGCCGGCGGAGACATTGCGTGGTGGGTAGTTTGACTGGGGTGGTCGCCTCCAAAAGAGTAACGGAGGCTTCTAAAGGTACCCTCATGGCGATTGGTAACCGCCAGCAGAGTGTAATGGTATAAGGGTGCTTGACTGTGAGGCCGACGGGCCGGGCAGGTAGGAAACTAGAGCATAGTGATCCGGTGGTTCCGTATGGAAGGGCCATCGCTCAAAGGATAAAAGGTACTCCGGGGATAACAGGCTGATCGCCGCCAAGAGCTCATATCGACGCGGCGGTTTGGCACCTCGATGTCGGCTCGTCACATCCTGGGGCTGGAGAAGGTCCCAAGGGTTCGGCTGTTCGCCGATTAAAGTGGCACGCGAGCTGGGTTCAGAACGTCGTGAGACAGTTCGGTCCCTATCTGTTGTGGGCGCTGGAGATTTGAGAGGACCTGACGCTAGTACGAGAGGACCGCGTTGGACTGGCCGCTAGTGTACCAGTTGTGGCGCCAGCTGCATTGCTGGGTAGCTATGCCGGGATGAGATAAGCGCTGAAAGCATCTAAGCGCGAAGCTCACCTCAAGATGAGATCTCCATTAAGGGCCGTAGGAGACTACTACGTTGATAGGCTGCAGGTGTAAAGATGGCAACATCAAAGCCGAGCAGTACTAATTGCCCGAAGACTTTCAAGACAAAGTTTTTCCTTGTTTTGGTTTGAAAAAAAGGAATCTTTACGAAGTGTTATTGTATTTTTCCCGGCAGCCTAAAGTTATTTTAGAGTGGACCCTGGTCATGGAGTCAGGGAGAGAGCCATTAACTCCGTCTTTATGAATAAGTCGGATAAAGAATTTAGGTGGCTATAGCGGCGGGGCACCACCTCTTCCCATTCCGAACAGAGAAGTTAAGCCCGCCAGCGCCGATGGTACTGCGTAACAGTGGGAGAGTAGGTCGCTGCCAACTTTACAAGCCCGTGTTCAACAGAGCACGGGCTTTTTTTTATTTTACGGCCATTAGGTTAATTATCATAAAAAAACATCAAGTTTTTACACTCCATAAAATGCTTTTTATAGTTTTGCTTCACTATTTATATTTTCAATCAAATACATTTAGCTGATTTAATCTGATTTGAAATGATTTTAAAAATTCGATATATAATAATTACACTTGTCGTAAATTTAATTTTCACTGTTTCAGTAAATTCACAGATTTTTGAAGAATTTGAAGCAGACAAGGAAAATGAAGAAAAAACTGAAAAAAAAGAAAATAAAATATTTCCATATGTAGGAACCTGGAAACTTTCGGAGTACAGCGCTTTTCAGGATTCATCGAAACTTGATACCCTGATTAATGAATTTCAGATTTATCATCCTGTTTTTAAAAATTCAGTTACTTCCTCTTATCTTGGGAATTATGGAACACCGGCACTTAACAACGATTTTTTCGATCGGAATTCAAATGTGGATTTTTTATTTCTTAAATCACGAGAGGATTATTTATTAACTCCGGCTACCATTCAATATTACAATACCAGAACCCCATATACGCGACTCGATTATGGACAAACCGGGAATAAATCTGTAGAGAATGAAACCCGGTTTAATGTTTTTCATTCGCAAAATGTAAATCCATTTTTAAATTTTACTTTGCTTATCAATTTTGCAAAGTCTTCCGGTCAATACAACGCACAGGAAAGTAAAAATAATTTCATTGCTCTGTATTCGAGTTATACAAAAGACAATCTTAGTGTCTATTCTGGCATTCTGACAAACTCGGTTCAAAACAACGAAAATGGGGGTCTTACCGGGGACAGTTTGCTTACCAACGGTACAGACAAAGATTTTTTAAATGTAAATCTGAATTCCAGTAAATCTAATTTTAAGAGTACTTACTATTTTGTAAATGGTGAATACAGGTTTGGTAAAATAATAAAAACTGAAAAAGATACTGCTGCATTCAGACCTATTTTCGGAATATTGCTTAATTCTCAGTACGAAAGGAATAAGCAAATATTTACCGATGAAGAAGAAGCCGGAAACACTTTTTTTGCTAATACATTTTACGACCAGGATTATTTTACAGATTCAGTCAGGTTCAACAAGGTTGCAAATGTATTGCAACTGAAGCAATATGAGAATGCTGAACGAAAAACCAGCTTTGGGAAAAGGGCATTTTTGGGCATAGATTTTATAAAAACCGTTACACCCGGAACTGACTCAACGCGTTTTGAAGGAAAGGACACTGCATATTATGAAAGCATAGTTCACAATTACTCAAATTTATATGTTGGCGGTGGTATTTTCAGGGAGACAGGAAAATTCTGGACATGGAATTTTGATGGGAAAATTTACCTGATAGGACAAAAAGCCGGGCAAACAGAATTGTCAGGAATCATTTCAAAACCTTTCAGTATTTTTAAAGATTCACTTGCCTTGCTTGCGATTTCAGGTTCGATAAATAATACAGTAGCCGACTATTTTCAGGAGGAATTTTATTCGAACCACTACCGGTGGAATAATGATTTCAACATGGAACAAAGAATGGATGTAAATGGAAGTATTATTTCTCCAAAATTCAAGTTTAAACTTTCAGGAAATTATTCGATTATAAACAATTTTATTTATAACAATTACCAGGGAATTCCATCCCAAACCGGAAAAGAATTACTTGTGATTTCTGCTTTTGCCGATAAAGATTTTAATTACAGAAACCTTCATTTTCGTGTAAGGGCTTTGTGGCAGCAAGCTTCAAATGAAGAGTACATTCATCTTCCCGATTTTTCAGCATTCATATCGGCATATTATAAATTTGTAATTTCGAAAGTGCTTTTTACACAAATTGGGGCAGACACAAGGTACAATACAAAATATTATGCCGATGCTTATTCTCCGGCCACAGGTTTGTTTTATCTTCAAAACGAAAAAAAATACGGAAACTATCCGTATATTGACGTTTATGCAAATTTGCGGTTAAAACGAACTAGGGTGTTTTTTAAAATGATTAATATAGCAACAAATTTTCTGGATACAGAGTATATGACGACTCCGCATTATCCAATGCCCAGGTCTTCGTTTAGATTTGGAATCTCGTGGTTGTTTTATGATTAATGAAGTTTAAAATCACATACAAAAAAGGGGTAGCAATCTTCTTGTTTTTATTTTTTTCTGCAGTGGTTATCTTTTTGTGGAAGGAAATAGAAATCACGAAAAGGGAATTTGTTGATTCTTCCAAGGTACTGAATGATTTTCAGCGGATAAAAAAGGCAGGGGTTTTAAGGGCAGCCGTCGATTACAATTCATCGAATTATTTTATTTACAGGGGAAAACCGATGGGCTTTGAATACGAACTGTTGCAAGCTCTGTGTGAAGACCTCGATGTGAGACTGGAGATAGTTGTGATAAATAAACTGGACGAAGCATTTGAAGGGTTAAAAAGTAAGCGCTTCGATTTGATTGCTCAAAATCTGACAGTTACAATGCCCCGAAGCGCTGAGTTTGATTTTACAGTTCCCTTAAAACAAACACACCAGGTTTTGGTGCAGCGTGCTAAAACCGCAAAATCATGTGACTCGGTTTACGTTAATTCTGTTCTTGAACTTGTTAACAAAAAAATTTATGTTCAACAAGGTTCAGCGCATCAGCAACGGCTGTTACATTTAGTTGAAGAAACAGGGAACCCGCTTGAAATTATTTGCGATTCAGTGCATGGTGTCGAAGAGTTGATTTCGAAAGTTGCCAAAGGTGAAATTGATTATACGGTTTGCGACGAGAATATTGGAAAACTAAATCAGAACTATTACCCGAATCTCGATATATCGTTGCAAATCAGTTTTCATCAAAATATTGCATGGGCAGTTAGAAAAGGTTCTGACGATTGGAAGAATTATCTGGACAACTGGATTTCTGAATTAAAAGAGACCCGCAAATTCAAACATAGTTATTACAAATATTTTGAAAGTCCGCGTATTGCAGAGCGTATGAACAGTGAATTTCACAGTATTTCGGGGGGCAGGATTTCGAAATACGACGGGATTATCAAGGAAATTGCACGAGAAAACAACTGGGATTGGCGGTTGATTTCTGCAGTAATTTATCACGAGTCGAGATTTAATGAGAGTGCTAGCGCCTGGACCGGAGCTTACGGATTAATGCAACTGATGCCTGCCACTGCCGAAATCTTTGGCGTTCAGAATATTGAAGATCCAAAACAAAACATTAAGGCAGGAGTTCTTTTGCTAAATTCGTTAAACAATACACTTTTAAAAGCTATTCCCGACTCGACCGAAAGGGTGAAATTTGTGCTTGCAGCATACAATATTGGATTGGGGCATGTGAATGATGCTCAGCGGCTTGCAAAAAAATTCGGATTGAATCCTTTGGTTTGGGATAACAATGTTGAGTTGTATCTTCAGTACAAATCGCAGGAAAAGTATTTTAAAGACGAAGTTGTT
>JBBIVS010000322.1:4624-4889 GCA_037439605.1 Draconibacterium sp.
AGGAGGCGACGGATTTTGTAAAAAATGTTACCAATAATTACAGGCAATACCTGAATGTTATTCGTTTATAGCGTTATACAGTTTATTTTTTTATTTCCAAACTATCGATCCTTTTTCAATGTAAGGTATTTTCCCAACCTCCGGCATTTTATAATATTTGACTAAATTTCCAGTCTCGCAATCAATCTTTGCTACGCCATAAATTCCACTTACAAAAACACACTTTTCATTTTCAGCGATGTGCCATGCAAAGAAATTATATAAA
>JBBIVS010000323.1:0-3459 GCA_037439605.1 Draconibacterium sp.
CAAACGGTGAAAAACCAAAATGGAATATTGAGGGTAATGAATTTTCGATAAAAATAAATGAACCTGATATTTATACAAAACAGAGTTTTGGCAACTGTCAGTTGCATGTTGAATGGAAAATTCCTGATGACGAAACGCACGACAATCTGAACTGGGGAAACAGTGGAATTTATTTCATGGGGTTGTACGAGGTTCAGATTTATGATTCGTACAATGATAAACACAAAATTTATTATAACGGGCAGGCAGGAAGTATTTACAAGCAACACCGTCCGCTGGTAAACGCCTCGAAACCTGCAGGCGAATGGCAAACTTTCGATATCGTTTTTATTGCACCGGTTTTTAATGAAGATAAATCGTTAAAATCTCCGGCCTGTTTTACGGTTTTCCAAAATGGAATAATCATCCAAAACCATGTTCAACTAAACGGGCCAACGGTACATACCGATTTTACTGAATATCAGTTTCATGAATCCAAACTTCCGCTAATGATACAATCGCACGGAAGTAAAGTGACTTACCGGAATATCTGGATAAGGGAAATTTAACAAATACATTGGGCAAGAATAAGCAGTTTATTTTTTCTGTTAACCAATTGGTCAATTTTAATAAGAATTTAACATGACTACTATTGCATTTTTAAAATTTGTGTTTAAATTTGACCAACCGTTCAGTCATAAAATTAATAACTATGTCACCTCGCAGTGCAAAACAAATCAATACTATCAGGAAAGAAAAGAAAAATCTTATTCTTGAAACTGCACTTGAATTATTTGCTGAAAACGGTTTTCATGCAACTTCCATCAGTCAGATTGCAAAAAAAGCCAAAATTTCAAAGGGACTCACTTACAACTACTTCGAAAGTAAAAAAGAAATTCTGGATGAGATTCTGAGAGTTGGTTTCGATTCGATTTATTCCAATTTCGATCTCAACCAGGATGGAGTTTTAACTGAAGAAGAGTTCATCTGGTTTATTAAACAAAGCTTTCGGATAATGCGTGAAAACAACCGCTTCTGGAAGTTATATTTTTCGCTTCTGTTTCAGCCAAAAGTTGCAGAGTCGTTTCAAAATGACTACAGTGAAACATCCAAAAACCTGTACTCCAAGCTTTTTCAGTTTGTCGTTGGCAAGGGAAGTACAAATCCGGAAAGCGATGTTATCGTCATTACAGCACTTTTAAAAGGGGCATATATAACAACTGTTTCAGCACCGGATTATTTTCCACCCGAAAAAATGGAATTAACAATAATTGAAGCATTGCTTACGATATTAAACAATCAGAAAATCAATATGGTATGAAAGATAAATTGCTGTTCATGATATTATTCTTTTTCAGCCTTTTTGCCGGAGCCCAAAATGTAGAGGAAATCGTAAAGAAAGCCGACGAGAAAATGCGCGGAAATTCCAGCGAAGGAGAGTTTACAATGATTATTGAACGGCCAACCTGGAAGCGCGAGATTTCGATGAAAAACTGGACACTTGGGAACGACTATTCTCTGGTTTACATTACCGCCCCGGCAAAAGAAAAAGGCCAGGTTTTTCTAAAACGACACAAAGAAATGTGGAACTGGGTACCCAACATCGAACGGATGATTAAAATTCCTCCATCGATGATGATGCAGTCGTGGATGGGATCGGATTTTACCAACGACGATTTGGTGCGCGAATCCTCGGTTGTAAGGGACTACAAAAAGAAACTTTTAAGCGAGGAAAAAGTCAGCGGTTATGATTGTTACAAGGCAGAGTTGATACCGCATGACGATGCACCCGTAGTTTGGGGAAAAATCATCATGTGGGTGTCGAAAAAAGAGTATCACTGGCTGAAAGCTGAATATTACGATGAAGACGGACAGTTGGTGAATACCGAAATCATGTCGGACGTAAAATGGATGGATAACCGCGAAATGCCAACCCGCCTTGAAATGATCCCCGCTGACAAACCCGGACAGAAAACAATAATGATTTTTGAAAAAATGAAATTCGACATCAAAATCGATGAATCGTTTTTTTCGCAGCAGAACATGAAGAAGGTGAAGTGACAATGCATGAATGCTATAATGCGTGAATGCGTGAATGCTTGAATGACAAAAGGAATTGACGAATGATGATTACAATTTTAGATTGCAGATTGATTTTCTAACGATAAATCACCACAAATCTCTTTCTTTTTTCAAACAATTAAAACAACGATAACAATGATATCAATGACAACTCGACAACTATGACAACCAACATAAAACTTGCCTGGCGGAATTTATGGCGCAATAAGCGTAGAACTCTAATCGCCATTTCATCCATCACTTTCAGTGTTTTGTTGGCATCGTGGATGCGGTCAATGCAGGAAGGTTCGTACGACAGCATGATTGACAATGTGGTTAAGTTTTATTCGGGCTACCTTCAGGTTCAGGACACAGCCTATTGGAACGAACGAACGCTGGAAAATACCTTCGAATCTTCGGCTGCATTACAGGAAAAAATTGCTGCAATTGAACATGTTTCGCTGGTTTCGAACCGTCTCGAATCCTTTGCTTTGGCCGCCAATCACCTGAAAAGCAAGCCTGCCATGGTAATGGGCATCGAACCCGAAGCCGAGGACAGAATTACTAAACTGTCACAAAAAATAAAAGCCGGCCATTTTCTGCAAAAGGGCGACAAGAGTGTGGTAATTACAAAAGGGCTGTCAGAGTTTCTGAATTTGGAAGTCGGCGACACACTTGTGATGATAAGTCAGGGCTACCGGGGAATCAGCGCCAGCGGACTTTTCCCTATAAAAGGCATCGTTTCACATCCCAATCCTGAGTTCGACAAACGAATGGTTTACATGGATATCGTTGCAGCACGCGAATTCTATTCGGCCGAAAATCTTTCCACTTCGCTGGTAATCATGACCGACGACCACGATCATCTGCGCCAATTGAAACGCGAAACAAGTAAAGTAATCCCGGGAGGAACAACAGTTATGACATGGCAGGAAATGCAACCCGAGATTGTGCAGATGATTGAAAGCGACCGTGGCGGCGGGTACATCATGCTGGGTGTTTTGTACATGATTATTGCTTTTGGCATGTTCAGTGTGGTGATTATGATGGTGAAGGAACGCCGGCGCGAGTTTGGAATTGTGCACGCAATTGGGATGCAAAAAGCAAAACTCGGTATTGTGGTGTTTTTCGAAACTATTTTTATCGGGCTGATTGGCTGCGCAAGCGGACTTTTTATAAGTATTCTGTTTTGTCTTTACTTTTACCACAATCCAATTGAATTTACCGGTGAAATGGCCAAAGCTTACGAATTGTACGGTATGGAGCCTTACATGTACTTTTCTTTGGAAACCTCGATATTTTACAGCCAGATGATTTTGGTTTTCATTATCAGTGTTTTTATCGCAATTTTTCCGTTGCGTAACATTGGAAGGCTGAAAATTACCACTGCAATGAGAGGGTGAAGGAATGCGAGAATGC
>JBBIVS010000323.1:3469-4887 GCA_037439605.1 Draconibacterium sp.
AAGAATATGAAAGTGAATAAAAGGGTGGCGCGGTTTCCGAACCGCGTTATACACCAATTGATTAACGAATAATGATTAACGATTTTGGAACCGGGAAATTGGAACACGAAGCACTAAACCCGCAACCTGGAATTTTTGAATTTTGAACTTTGAACTCGAAACTTTAAACTGTTTTGGCTATGATACTTTCTGTTGCCTGGAGAAACGTTTGGCGGAATAAAACCCGGAGCATTATAATGATTACTTCCATCGCTCTCGGGCTGGTGGTTGGTGTGTTTTACATGGCATTTATGCAAGGAATGGTTGATGCACGCATTGAATCGGCCACAAAATCGGAGCTTGCCCATTTGCAAATTCATGCACCTCATTTTCTCGACAACAATGAAACATCTATTTTAATTAAAGATGCGCAAAAACTTACAAACGAAATACAAAAGACCAGCGGGGTAAAAGCGGCCAGCTACCGGCTGGTGGCCGAACCTTTTGTAATGGCAGCCCACGGAACCGGCGGTGGAAGGCTTATTGGTGTCATACCCGAAATGGAAAAAAAGGTAACCGATATTGCTGAACACCTGATTGATGGTACTTATCTCGAAAAAATCGGACGGATGCCCCCTGTACTCGTGGGCGAAAAACTGGCCAAAAACCTTAATCTTAAAATTGGTTCGAAAATCAATATTCAACTGGTAGATCTCAACGGCGACCTATCGTCAAAAGGGTTTCGTGTGGGTGGAATTTATAAAACAAGCAACACCGGGTTCGACGAAATTTACTTGTTTGTGAACTACTATGAATTACAGGCACAACTAATCACAACGCCGGGTGTGGCTCATGAAATTGCAATTCTGGCTGACGGCGGAGACCAGGCAGAACTGCTAAAACCGGCAATTGAAAAACTGAGTGCCGGACAGGAAGTTAAAACATGGAAGGAACTTAGTCCTGAAATGTCATTGCTCACCGATTCAATGGACCAGTACATGTATGTTTTTATTCTTATAATTTTGCTTAGTCTCTGCTTTGGAATTATAAATACAATGCTGATGGCAGTTCTGGAACGCACCAAGGAAATCGGTATGCTGATGGCCATAGGGATGAATAAACGACGCATTTTTTCGATGATTATACTCGAATCGGTTATGCTCACAGTAACAGGTGGGGTTTTTGGAATTGGTTTGGGCGCTTTGGTCACAAAATTCTTCGAAACCACGCCAATCTTTCCATGTTTTCTGAAGGACTTGAAAGCTTTGGTTACGCAGCCGTTGTTTACACTTCGTTAAAACCGGAGATGTTGGTTATTATTTCAATTCTGGTCATTATAACCGGCTTATTGTCAGCTATATATCCTGCCAGAAAAGCCCTGAGGCTAAATCCGGCGGAAGCTACGAGGACGGAGTGACATTTCATGAATGCGTGAATGC
>JBBIVS010000324.1:0-3579 GCA_037439605.1 Draconibacterium sp.
ATGAGATTAACGGGCGCCGGCGTATTAAAAAGATTATTTGGCGAACGGAACGCAGAAATCGTAACTTCTTCTATTTTTCCCGATAAGGCTGTGGAATCTTTCTCAGTTGACTGGTTTTCCTGACCGGAAACTTTAATTTGAAAAAGCAGCAATAATAATGGTAATATCAGTTTAATCCTACCCATAATCTGTTTCTCTGCCAATTAATACTAAAAAACTCAAATTTTGTTCAATTTATTACACTCAAATTGATCGCTTTCAAAAAATAATTCAATATTTTACCACGGAATCTGAAATTGTTATTTTTGGTCAGATTCCAAAAACTTAATATTGTAATGAAATGAATAAACTACTCGCTTTGTTTTTATTGTGTTTTGCAAATTCTGCATTCTCTCAGTCGCATCCCGATCCGATAACGCTTGAGCCCGGCGCAAAAGCCTTCGACTTTAAATTGAAAGGCGTAGATGATAAAATGTATTCGCTTTCATCGTTCAAGAATGCAAAAATACTTGTAATTGTTTTCAGCGCCCCGCATTGCCCCACGGCACAGGCTTATGAAGACAGGCTTATCAAAATTCAGAATGATTATAAAAAACAGGGTGTTCAGGTGGTAATGATCAACCCGAACGCACCCGAATCGGTTTGTTTGGAAGAACTTGGTTATACTGATTTGGGCGATTCGTTTGACGATATGAAAATCAGGGCAAAGGATAAAGGGTATAATTTTCCGTTTCTTAACGATGGCGAAACCGAGGAAACTTCAATAAAATATGGTCCCGTGGCAACCCCACATACTTTTGTATTCGATAAAGACAGGATTTTAAGATACGTTGGAAGAATTGATGATTCTGAAAAAATTGGCACCGAAACAAAACATGATTTACGAAATGCCATTGAAGCCGTGCTGGCTGGAAAAGAGGTGGAAGTAAAGCAGACAAAGGTTTTTGGCTGTTCCGTTAAGTGGAAATGGAAGAACGATACACGAAAAAAACTGGATGGCGAATGGGCTAAAAAAGAAGTTCCGCTTGAAACACTTTCGGTAGCTGCGATGAGAGAATTATTGAAAAATGATTCGAAAAAACTGCGTGTGATTAATGTGTGGGCAACCTGGTGCGGGCCTTGCGTGGCTGAGTTCGGCGAGTTGGTTAATACTTACCGGATGTACATGGGGCGCGACTTTGAAATGTACACCATCAGCACCGACAAATTGGATAAAAAGGTAAATGTAAAGGAATTTTTAAAAAAGAAAAACGCGGCATTCAATAATAATTTCATTTTTGAATCGGACAATAAATATGTTTTAATCGAGAATTTCGATCCTAAATGGAATGGCGAAATTCCTTACACCATAATTGTTGAACCGGGTGGAAAAATTGTTTGGCGGAAATCGGGCGGGTTGAATTTCCTTGAATTAAGAAAGGCGATCGTGGAGAATCCGCTGATTGGAAGGTACTTTTAATTTGGAGTCTGCCTGTCGGCAGACAGGTTCAGAGTTCAGAGTTTCGGTATATTTGGAATGTTTGGTTTTCAAGATAAAAATCAGTTGATTAGTGATTTGGTTGCCGGTGCTCTTTCTGAAGTTATTGGGCAAAAAGTAATCATTCAAACTGAAAAGAGTTTGGGGGGAGGTTGTATCAATCACACATCGAAACTGGAAACTTCTGCCGGTAACTTCTTTTTAAAATGGAATGACAACTGTGCTGCTGATATTTTTATCCGCGAAGCTGAAAGTTTAAATGAATTAAAAAAGGCTGCCGGCGATTTTCTGTTAATTCCTGAAGTTTTTGCAGCAAAAGAGGTTGACGAAACTCCCGGATTTCTGGTTCTCGAATTTTTGGAAAACGGTAATTCAAAGGATGCAGATGAAAAGTTGGGAAGGGAACTGGCAAAAATTCATCAGTATACAAATGCTAAGTTTGGATTTTATAACGATAATTATTGCGGTGCCACTCTTCAAAATAATTTATGGAAAAACAACTGGCCTGGGTTTTATAGTGAAAACCGGCTGCAATTCCTGTTGAGTTTAATTGAAAAAGAAAGGCCGCTTCCGGCTTCTGAAATGGTCATTTATGAGAAATTGATTTGCCGGATTGAAAGTTTAATACCAAATGAATCAGTTCCGGTTTTAATCCATGGCGATTTGTGGTCGGGCAATTACATGGTTTCCGTAAAAGGCCCGGCGTTAATCGATCCATGTTCTTATTATGCCGACCGTGAAATGGAATTTGCTATAATGACCATGTTTGGCGGATTTTCGCAGCGGTTTTATGATGCCTATAACGAAGTTAATCCGCTGTCGCCTGATTGGAAACAAAGAAACCGTTTGTATCAGCTTTATCATGTATTAAATCATTACTATTTGTTCGGTGGTGGTTATCGAGCGCAGGCCATTCAAATTGCCAAAAACTATATTTAAAAGATTGAAAATCCTAAAATCCATTTTCAAAAAACAAATAAATTCAAATGTTTCAAAATCATAAGATTCAAAATGTGATGTTGTTTGGAATTTTGTTTTTAGCAGTTTTGGTTATTGTTTGTTATTTGCTATTTGTTTTTTGAGATTTATCCTTTAATTAAACAGAAACATAATTTTAAATTCAATTCTGATTAAATTTACCACAAAACCAAAATCATATTCATGATAACTCAAAAGGCAAATGAAATCACTCCGTTTATTGTAATGGAAGTTTTGGAGAAAGCTGCCGAAATGGAACGCAGGGGAATAAATGTAATTCACCTCGAAGTGGGGGAGCCCGATTTCGATGTTCCACCCTGTGTTTCGGAAGCGGTGGCAAAAGCATTTGAAGAAGGACGCACCCATTACACTCACAGTTTGGGCGATCCCGAACTTCGCGAAGAAATTGTTAAACGATACCATAATATATATGGTGTAAATATATCGCCCGAACAAATTATTGTAACCTCAGGCAGTTCTCCCGCAATTCTGTTAACACTTGGCGTTTTGTGCGATGTTGACGAGGAAGTAATTATTTCGGACCCCGGGTATGCCTGTTATGCAAATTTTATCAGGTTTTTAAATGCAAAAGCTGTAAAAGTTCCGGTCTTCGAAGAGGATGGTTTTCAGTACCGGCCATCGGAAATTGAAAAACGGATAACGGAAAGGACCAAGGCAATCATGATTAACAGCCCGATGAACCCGACAGGTAATTTACTTTCACCTGAATTAATGAAAGAGTTACTGAAATTCGGTATTCCTGTTATTTCCGATGAAATTTATCATGGCCTGGTTTATGAAGGTCGGGCACATTCAATTCTTGAGTTTACTGAAAATGCTTTTGTGCTGAATGGTTTTTCGAAACTTTTTGCAATGACAGGTTTACGTTTGGGCTATGTAATTGCACCAAAACAGTATGTCAGGCCAATGCAAAAACTGCAGCAAAACCTTTTTATCTGCGCAGGTTCAACCGTACAACGCGCCGGAATTGCAGCGTTGCAGTCGGCCGGAAGCGACGTGGCAATAATGAAGGAAACATACAACACACGAAGAAAATACATGATTGAAAGGCTTACCCAACTTGGTTTCGATACAAAAGTGCCGCCAACCGGTGCATTTTATGT
>JBBIVS010000324.1:3589-4865 GCA_037439605.1 Draconibacterium sp.
AAGCATTTTTCAACCGACAGTTACAAACTTGCATTTGATATTTTGGAAAAAGCACACGTTGGAGTTACCCCGGGAATTGATTTTGGTGAAAATGGCGAGGGATTCTTACGTTTTTCGTATGCCAACTCCATCGAAAATATACAAAAGGGTATGGACCGGATTGAAAAATATTTGAAAATGCAATAAATACATTTTCAATCTTTCGGCTTAAACTAAATACACCCGCAAACCAATCCGTCGGCCAAACTATCAAGTAATTCAGCAATGGTTTCCTTTTCTTTTTCAGTTCCTTTACAGATATTGCAAACCGGCAGATTCACATCATAATTCAATACTGAGTTTTCTGTGTTAACCCTTGTTTGACAGACAAAACACCTATGGTTTAACCCTTCCATAATAATAATTTATACAAAGTTATATACCTAAATGTACGTTTTTTTAACACCTTTCTGACTGTTATTACCACCTTAGGAAATATTAATTCACCTGTAAATTGAACTGCAACATCTAATTTTGCAAACTGCACATGAACAGGAAGACCATTTAATCTTACATTTGAATTAAAAAGCCTATAAAACTTGAAGCAACTTAGTTATAACATGTCGTAATAATTCAATCAAAATATTGAAATGATCAATTCTAATGAAAATGTTATTATTTAGAAAACTTATAAATAACGCCATTCTGTTCTGTTTCGTTATAAATTTAACTTTTTAAAGTAAGTTGTTTTGCACTTTTTTTTCTATGTTTGGCGTTTCAGATTTTTAGAAAAATTAAATTAGTTTTTAATAATTTAACAATTATGACTAAAATAAAGCCAATATTACTGATTAGCATGTTCCTGATATTGCTGTATAGTTGTAAGCAAGAACCAGACATATACAAAAGGCCCGACTGGTTGGCCGGAAAAGTTTACACACAAATTTTAGCACAGCCCGAACTGTCAACATTTGCTAAAGCTATTGAAATTACGGGATATGATGAGATTCTCGATGTATCGGGTTCTTATACGGTCTTTTCTCCTAGCAATGAGGCATTTAATCTGTATTTTGCCAATAATCCCAAATACAAATCGGTTGTAGACATTCCAGTTTCAGAACTGACCAAAATAGTGAAATATCATATTGTACAGAACCCATGGAGTAAGGAACAGTTGCAAACACTTGATATTTATGGATGGATTGACACACTTGATTTGAACAACAACAAACCAAAGGGATTTAAGCGCGAATCACTTTTACTCTATCCCAACAGGAAATATGGAATTGCCAGTGTT
>JBBIVS010000325.1:0-4865 GCA_037439605.1 Draconibacterium sp.
TGTGGGGCACAACCCAAAAAATAACTGTAACCAACGGAACTCCGCCAATAACATATCAATTGTCCGATCCGCTTGTTGCCACGATTGATTTGCTGGGAAACCTTACCGGGAAAACAGGTGGTAAAGTGAAGCTTAATGCTACCGATACCCACGGGGCAAAAAAAACCAGCGGGGAATTCCTTATCCTGGACAATAATTTTAGCATTGTAAATTCCGATGGGGTACTGGACAATACAACCAGGGTGCCGGTTTCAACCTCTTCGCTTCCTTCAGGCAAATTACTGTACGATTTTGATGGAACATTTACTTTTAATGAAAGCCAGCTTGAATTTACAGGAGTGGAGCCTGTTAACGGGGCAATGCTTACAGAGTTTTCCAAAACCGGAAACACCGTTCATTTTGTTGGCGCCACAAGCACCGGAATTCAATCGGGTATAATTTGTTACCTGAAATTCAAACTGAAAAATACAGTTGCTTTGGGTCAGCAGGTTACTATAACGCTTAACTCGGTGACAGGTAATGAATCAACCCTGTATTCAACAGTAACCAGCGGGAAAATTACCCGTGTTGAACAATTAAGCTATCGGCCGGTCGCCATTGCAGGAATGAATAAATCGGTACCTGAAGGAAATGAAGTGCAACTCGATGGTTCGGGTTCTTATGATGAAGATAACGGTCCGGGCCCGATTACATTCAAATGGGTGGCGCCTGCAGGAATAGTATTGAATAACAACACAATTGCCAAACCTTCGTTTACAGCGCCCAATGTAAATGTTAATACAATTTATTATTTCAAACTGGTTGTAAACGATGGCGATTCAAACTCAGATACCTCCAGTGTCGCTATCACAGTTCTGCAGATGAATAAGCAGCCTGTTGCCAATGCCGGTCCCGACAGGAGTGTTTTTGAGGGAACTTCGGTTTCTCTCAGCGGAAGTCTTTCGTCAGACCCCGATTTGGATGTGATTTCTTACAAATGGACTTCTCTTGACGGAATTATACTGTTCGATGCAAACAGCGTATCTCCTTCATTTATTGCGCCGCAGGTTAATGCCGACAGAAATTACAGGTTTAAACTTGAGGTTTCCGACGGGGTTCTGTTCTCGTTGCCCGATACAATTGTGATTACTGTTATAAACGTAAACAAAAAACCTGTTGCATTTGCAGGTGGAGATCAAACGGTTAACGAAGAAGCGCTGGTTCAGTTGGACGGATCACTTTCATCGGACCCCGATAACGAACTGATTACCTACAAGTGGGTTGCACCGTCGATTATAACACTTTCGTCATACACCATCAGCAAACCTACTTTTATTGCGCCGCTTGTGCATCGCGATTCGGTTATTGTAATTGCTCTGGTGGTAAATGACGGTAAACTCAATTCCGATACCGATAAGGTAAACATCAACATTAAAAACCTCAATATTCTGAGTGCCGAAGCAAAACTGTTAAGCGCTTCGTTACCAGGCTCCGATTCGGTAAGAGTTGATTCTCTGGCTTCGCAGGTAATTCTTTACGTTCCTTATGGTACTGATATACGTTCGCTGGCCCCCGCTTTCGAAATTTCGCCAAAAGCCACAATTTCGCCTGCAAGCGGGTCGGTGCGCAATTTCACCTCGCCGGTAAATTATACTGTTACAGCAGAAGATGGGTTTACAAAAAGGGTTTATTCGGTCAGGGCTTTTGTACGCACAATCAGTTTGAGCAGGACTATTTCAGCCGGCTGGAACTGGATTTCAATGAGTGTTGAACCGGCCGATCTCAAAGTTTCGGAGGTATTTAAAAACCTTACCATGGGCAATCTCGATTATGTGAAATCGGCCGTTGCATCGGCAGTGTTTTACACTTCGCCGGGTTGGTTTGGCGATTTGGTTATCCTGCCTCAATACGAAATGGTGATGATGAAAAAAGCGGTGCAACAGAATTTTACCGTTTCAGGAAAGGAAATAAATCCTTCGCTGGTTACCATTCCTGTTACAACAGGCTGGAACAGGATTGGCTATATAATGAAAGGCAATGCAAAATTAAGTGAGGCTATCGACCCGGCATCGTTGCCAACAGGCGATATCCTGCTAAAAAGCAAAGAAGCAACGTCAGTATATTACCCGGCATCAGGCTGGGCTGGCGACCTCGATTCGCTGAGGGTTTTAACAGGTTACATTATGAAAACCGCTGCCAACTCCAATCTGAAATACCTTGCCGGCAGCGCAAAAATTAAGTCAGCACAAAGTCAGGTTTATACAGGTAAAATGCTTCACAACATGTACAGTATCAATCCGGCGTTATTTGAAAATTCGGCCAACCTCATTGGCGAGGTTGTTGGATTAAACAATGAAAACCTGATTGGTAAGGGAGATTTACTTGTCGCTTATGCTCAAAATGAAGCGCGCGGTGTTGCAGAAGCCTTTTACGTTGCCGATTTAAACCGCTATGTTTTCATTCTTACCATGTTTGCCAACAACCGCGAAAAACTGAATTTCAGGTTAAAATCAGCAACAGGCAATAATGAGGAAATCATTACTGAAGAACTGGTTATCAATTCCGATGAAGTATTCGGAGAACCAATGAAACCATTTGCACTTCATTTGGCAAATTCAACCGGTATTGCTGAAACAGGCAACAACAATCATATTTTGGTTTATCCAAACCCTGTAAACGATGAACTTCAAATTGAATCGAAATCAGTAATACTTTCGGTCACACTCAGCGGATTATCCGGAAACAGAATACGGCAGTTGTCGGGTTTAAAAGATTGCAACTTACTGTTAAACACAAAAATGCTGGTTCCGGGAGCTTATATTCTGAAGATTGAAACATCTGAAGGCACGGTAATCAGGAAACTGATTAAATCAACTAACCGATAAGTACTCATAATTAAACACGAAGAAAGATGGAAAGAATAATAAAAAATCCAAAGGACTATCGGAAATGTGATTTACTGATGAGAAAAACCCAACCTATTATGAATAAAGTGTTTCACAAAAATAGTCAACTCCCGTTTCCTTTAATTTATCGCGAAAACGGGATACATAAACTGAGCCTGAAAAAATACGTAAAGAATGTATTTTTAAGTCTAATTGCAGCTCTGCTGATTTGGTTGCCTTTTACAGCAAATGCTACTCTTAATTTGCCTGCAATACCAAGCAACAGCAATTTGGCAAAAAGATTTGAGTTAAGCACCGAGATGGTTTTCAGGGTAAAAGTTGGCGAAACTTATTTACCCAGCGGTGCGCTGATTGCCTATATCAACGGCGAAATCAGGGGCGCCCAAACGGCCTCGGTAAATTCCGGCAACGGGTGTCAATGTGTACAAAATATTGATATTTAATGATAAGCAAGGAGATGAAATCAGTTTTAAGTATTACGATATTTTTTCGGAGAAGATTTATGATATCACCGAGAAAATTGAATTTGTTCCCAACCAGATTCCCGATTATGCCAATCCACAAATTTTAAGCGCTTTTTGTAAACCTATTGAACAGGTAACCGGGTTACTGCCCGTAAATGGAAGGGAGAATCTCAACGCAACATTCGATTTGTTCTGGCAACCATCGCCAAACACAACTTATTACAAATTGTATCTTTGGGAAGAAGGAACAACTGAACCAAGCAATCCGCTCTATTCGAATATTTACAGTACAACTGCAAGGGTATATAACCTGAAATACGGCCAGTTGTACCGTTGGAAAGTGGGTTCGGTAAACGATTGTTCTTCGGTTGAAAGTTCTGTGCAAACATTCAGGATCAGACAACTTCCCGATTTGACAGTTACAGAAGTTATTGCACCTCCAACAACGGTGTCGGGAACGGATTTTACAGTTTCGTACACGATAAAAAACTCGGGTATTGGTAATACTGCCGGGTCAACATGGTATGATGCCCTTTTTGTATCTTCGGATGCAAATTTGAGTGGCGACGACATTCTGCTTTCGAACACTGCCAATTCAGGACAACTTGAGCCAAACATCAGTCACACAAAATCGCAAGCTGTTTCGCTTCCAATCGATTATTCGGGAAATTACTTTTTTATAGTTAAAACCGATTATTATAATTCGGTTGCTGAATTATCAGAAACTAACAATGAAAAAGTAACATCGGCAGCAACTGCGGTTACTTTAAAAACACTGCCCGATATTCTTGTAAAGGATATTCAGCCCGGTGCAATAAACGTCAATCCCGGCGATTCAATAACTGTTAACTGGAAAGTTGAAAACAAAGGAGGAACAACTGCAATTGGTGGTTGGTCGGAGCGAATATCGATTGTACCGGTTTTGGGAACTAAAATCGCAATTTCACCAAACACCGAATACAGGGATTCTCTTACATCGGGAAGTACTGTTAACAGAACAAGGAAAATAAAAATTCCGGATATTCCGAAATTTTCAGGCCCGGCAACCATCGAGGTTGAACTAATCCCTTTCCCGCAACTTCTGGAATATGCCGCGGATAAAGCAAACAACAAGGCTGAGTCATCAAGCCAAATAATATTGGCTGAATTACTGAATTTAAATATTCTGACCACATCAGTCGTTGAAAACACCCCATATCCGGTTCGTTGCATTGTTTCACGCAGCGGGGTGTTTTCAGCTGCCCTTGTTGTAAATATTTCAGCAACTGTTCCCGGACAGGTAATAATTCCGGCAACAGTTACCATTCCTGCCGGCCAGTCGTCAGTTACTTTCGACCTGAGCACCATTAACAATACTACACTCGAAGGTCCGCGAACATTAAGCATAACAGCAAGTGCTTCAGGTTTTAACAATTCTGTTAAGGAAATTACCATTATTGACGATGAGATACCTTCGCTATTTGCATATTTAAGCAAAAGCTCGCCAACCGAAGGAGAAGTTATCGATCTGGTAATT
>JBBIVS010000326.1:0-4796 GCA_037439605.1 Draconibacterium sp.
CACGTAGGCCGCCGAGTAGTCGGGATCCTTGTGCACCGCGTCGCTGCCCGCGAGCGTGCGCGATGTGGGAAACCGGAGGTCGATCGATTCCAGATCGGTGATGGTCATTTGAGCGAGACGTCAATTCCCAACTGCCAACTGCCAACTTTCTGCTTTCCCCTCCCCTCATTCCGCTTTCTTTAAAAAGTTGTTATACTCCAGCATAAAGGCATTGTAAAACATATTCGAAATGAGGGTTGAGCCACGGGGCGTGAAATGCACATAATCGGGCGCTGCAAGTTCGGGTTTGGCATTTACCCAGCCGGGCATACTGTTGTGGCCGCCCATGGCCCTGTACATGTCCCAGTAACCGCTGCCGGTTGAGATTGCCGCCTTTTTTAACGCCTCAACCACTGCCGGCAATAATTCGTAAGTCACATATTTATCTTTAACCTTCGTTGACATATCGCTGGGGCCGATAACAATTACCGCAACATTGGGGCACGATTGTTTCAGCCGTTTAATCTGGTTGGCAAACCAGCGCCCGTAATTGTCGATGGCTTTTTGGTCTTTGATGTAAGGCATCACATTACCGCCAAACTGAAGAATAAACAGTCCCGGATTCAAATCCCTGTACATTTTTGTGCTGTGCTGAAAATCAGATTGGGTAAAAATGGTCCCCGAACTTCCGCGAAGCGCAATATTATCCACAATCACGCCGGTAGTATCCGACAGGTCTATCCCGTAAATATCCGGGCTGTCGTATCCCGAAAACTTTAAAACGACATTATCTGTAGAATCGGGCAAATCGCATGAAACAAAGGCATAATCAACATTTTCCTTTAAAATTTCCGAAAAAACCACTTCCCCGTTTACCAAAACCTGCAAATTAACCGGGCTTTTTGCATTTCCGTAAAACAATTTTAACCGTTTGTATTCGCGGGATTTATTGAATGAGTAACTTGATTTCGATATACTTAACTCCGACTCATGTAAAATTTTGCTTTGAAACGGAACTGAATCAAAAGTGAGTGGCGCGAAACGGGAGAAAGCGCCCATCACCCCGTACCGGTTATGTTCAACCAGTGAATCGACGCTGCCATAAATGGGGTATCTTGTCCAGTTTGCCGAGTTGGTTTGAACCGCGCTGAACACAAAATCGTAGGGTTGAACCGCTGGCCGCAAACCAATACCGCTTCCGCCAAATTTATTTTGCAGTTTATTCCTGAAATTGGCGGTAATCCGGTCGCCTTCCAACTGACTGTCGCCGTAATGCATTATCCTGACCTGCTTGCCTGAATTGAGATTTTGGAAAAAACGAGACAAGTTCTCCCGTCCTTCGTCAGTCAATTCAATTCTGTGAATTGACTGCACCAATTCTTCATAATTGGCTGCAGCAATCGAATCTGTAAAAATTTCCTGCTGCCCCGATAGAGAATCAATATCAAACTGATGCTGCAAAATTTGAGAAACATCGGCATACTCCTCTTTATCGGTTGAAAACATCTCTGAAAATGTGGGCATGTGAAAATTGAACTCCCCGATTTTCACCCCATCGGCTGGTGTAATCAGCATTGTACCGGCAAGCAGTAAAAAAACTGCAACGGTAAAAACTAATGTTTTTAAAGGCTTTATCATATCAATTTAAAAATCTCAGTTTTTCTGATAAACAATCAATTTCTGTCCGACTTGTAATTTCCGGGCATCTTCAATGTTATTCCATTTCAAAATATCTTCGGGAGAAACTCCCTCATATTTTTTTGCAATGGTAAAAGGCGATTCACCATCTTTTACAACATGTTCCATCTTTTTTCCATTACTGTTTTGCTGAAAAACTGCTAAAGCAGTGTTTTGCTGAATCTGCGCAGGTACGGATGGTTTTACAACTTCCTTTTTCTTTTCTGCTTGCAAACCAGAATAAAATTCTACTTTATCTTTATCAACAAAAATATCGAGGTTTTTTCCGGCCTGAATTTTTCGTTCATTCGTAATGTTGTTCCAGTATTTTAAATCTTCAACGTTAACATCGTATTTTTCGGCAATTACACCCAAAACATCACCACTTTGCAATGTATATTTTATTTTGGTTTTACCTTCAATCTGAAGGTTTTTAACAGGTTCTCCCAAATATTGCCGACCAGGTGCAGGCGGATATTCAATTTTTTGTGTCGTAAGTTGAAAAAGTAAGGAATCGTAAGCATTGTAAACCGAATCCTGCCACAACACAAAATCATCCCAATAACCTTCAGGAACTGCTAATTTCGAAAATTTGCCTTTTACCGGAACAATTGAAAACCTGTATTGGGGATTAAGAAATTCAAGTTGTTTCTGCGGAATTTCGAGCACTTTCGAAACCTGCTGAAAATGAATCTGGCGCTTAATATAAACCGTATCGGGAAGGATTTTTTTTGCCAGCGGATCGACGTCGGGTTTAAAATTGTTCAACTCCAAAAATACTGCTGTAGCCTGAAAAGTTGCAATAAACAGTTTTGCAGATTCGGGTAAATACGTCAGAATTTCAGTTAACGAAGATTTTTCACCCACATTCGAAATGGCGTTTTTTACTTTTGTATTTCCATATAAATAACCCAAAACCGCCAGTTCCGGAGTTTTAAATGTGGCGAAGTTTTGTTTCATTACCGCTGTAAATGCAATGGTTGAAAGTTGCGGATTAAACCTTTCATCAACCATTTTATCAACCTGTAAACCATTCAAAACAGCCTGAAAATGGGTTAATTGCCAAATACCAGCAGTACCGTTTTCGCCAATGGCATTTTGATTTAATCCTGAAATAGCAGGCGCAATGTATTTCAATTCAACGGGTAAACCTGCCCTTTTAAAACCAGCGTCAAATTGCTTTTCATAAAACGAAAATATGCGTACCAGGTTTTCTTTCTGAACAACCGGAAGTGAACTCAAATATTGGTAGTACTCTGCAGTTTTGTTTGATATTTCGGGAAACAGTCCCAACTTCAGTTCAACATATTTTTCGCTTACATTTTGAATGGATGCATACTTTACCTTGCCGGGTTGAAAAGCTGGATCAGTGAAACAATACAAATCCCCCAGTTCAAGCATATTGCGGGCAAATTTTGATTGATGAAGCTGAACGATTGAATCGGGCTGGGCAACTAAAGTTCGCGGTATAATCATTATCAGAATGATTAAAACCACTGTAAATCGTTGTAAAATATATGTTTTAGCTGCGTTCAAAAAAATTCCTTTTTGTTTTAAAGTTGTGCAAAAATAGTTTTTCCTTTTATATTCCCTGTCCGAAAGAAATAAAGAAATTAATTAATTTCGGCTATCAGAACTATCAAAAAAATGAAAAGGAATATCATCTTAACCGGCGGCGCACAGGGAATTGGGAAAGTAATTTCACAGCAACTTTTGGAAAAAGGATTTTATGTTTCGGTTTTTGAAATTGACGAAGAAGCCATCAAAGAATTCAGAACTGAAACCAACGCTGAAAATATCGCCTTTTTTAAAACCGATGTTTCGGATGAAGAAAATGTTCAGAAGTCGGTTTCAGAATCCTTTAAAAAATTTGGAAATATTTCGGGATTGATAAACAACGCCGCCATTCAGATTGACAAACCTGTTACAGAACTTTCTTTGGAAGAATGGAACAGTGTAATCGGCACCAACCTCACCGGCGCTTTTTTGTGTGCGAAACATGCTGCACCATTTTTGAAAAAATCAAACGGAAACATCATCAATATCAGTTCAACCCGCGCTTTTCAGTCGGAACCAAATACCGAAGCTTATTCGGCCAGCAAAGGCGGTATTCTGGCGCTTACACACGCTTTGGCAATGAGTCTTGGGCCTGAAATTAAGGTAAATTGCATCAGTCCGGGCTGGATTGATGTTTCGGGAATCAAGAAAAAATCGAAAGCACATCAAATCGAACTTTCAGAAGCCGTCCATTTGCAGCACCCGGCCGGCAGAGTTGGAAAACCCGATGACATTGCCAACATGGTTTTGTTTCTTCTCAATCCTGAAAATGATTTTATTACCGGGCAGAATTTTATAATCGACGGTGGAATGACAAAAAAAATGACTTACGTTTGAGTGGCCAGCCGCTTTAAAAATGCCTCACAACCTGTTACTTCTATTTCGCTGAAATAAAAATCGTGCTGATCTTCGGTTATGATGCAGTCGCATTTTTGGTTAAGTGCTGAATAATATTGCAAACCATCCTCAAAATCCCGGATTTTCTGATTTTTAAAGACCTTTTGCGAAATCTCCTGATTTACTGTTGTTACACCAATATTATGGCAAAGAAGTTCAATTTTCTTTTTGGCAGTTGTTTCACCACTTTTTTTGGTGGCAAAATAAAATGCAATGGCCAGACACAACGGCGAGGTAAAAAGCTGAATATTATGCCTTCCATGCAGGCTCAAAACCCGCGCTGACCAGTTAAACAGCGGATACTCGCGGTTCAGTGTGGCCACAAGAATATTGGCATCGATAAAAACCCTCATTTCCGGTTGTTGTAATATTCGTCCTTTGTACTTTTCCGGCTGCGGCGTTTGTATGTAGCCTCACCTTCGGCAACCTGGTTTACCCAGTCGGCTATCGGAAAATCATCTATTGAAATGTAATTCCCCGAAGTAACCTGCCTGTACAAATATTCAGTTAACCTCGAAAGGCTGATTCCCCTCGCTTCAGCAAAAGCCTTTGCCTGTTCAATTACCCCATTGTCGAAATGTAATGTTAACTTGGTATCCATTTTATTTCTTTTTAGTTTACGTCAAAAATATATATTTAATACGTAATATAAAAATTCTACGAACAATTTTTTACCAATTACCCTT
>JBBIVS010000327.1:0-4789 GCA_037439605.1 Draconibacterium sp.
GGCAACGAACATACCCAAATCTTGCAACACGTGAAGGAGTGCTTGGAAATGAATACAACAAATGGTCGCTGCGCATTGCACCCGAACATTTATGTACTTTGCCTTTTACACGAATGCTGGCCGGTCCGATGGATTTTACCCCGGGAGGATTTTTAAACCGCAATCCTGATAAATTTCAAAACGGAACCCCTGCCAATGTTTTAGGGACAAGGTCGGCTACTTTAGCTGAATTTGTGATTTTCGACAGCCCGTTTATGGTTGCCTGCGATCATCCAAAACATTATTACGGACAGGTTGGCGAAGATTTTCTGAAAAAAGTAAAATCGGTTTGGGACGATACAAAAGTGCTGAACGGGTCGATATCAGAATACATAACAATGGCACGCAGATCAGGAAATGTTTGGTTTATCGGAAGTATGACAAATAGTTTCGAACGCGGGCTGGAGATAAAACTCGATTTCCTTTCAGAAGGAAATTATAAAATGGTTAGTTTTACTGATAGCGAAAAAACCAAAGAAAATGCCGAAATTGCAGAACAAAAGGAAACCAAAGTAAAAAAGGGCGATTCGGTAAAAATAAAAATGGCGCCCGGCGGCGGGTTTGCGGCGTGGATTGAACCGCTGGAGTAATGCGTGAATGCATGAATATATTAATGCGTGAATGCATGAAAAAAAAGGAACAAGTAATAAGATTAGGAATATTTTGACCAATGACCAGTGACCAATGACAAAAAAAACTAAAAAATGCTTGAAAAATTAAAAGTACAGGTTTTACATGCTAACCTCGATTTGGTAAAACACGGCCTTGTGATTTTTACATGGGGAAATGTGAGCGCTATCGACCGAGGAACAGGTTTGGTAGTTATTAAACCCAGCGGTGTTACTTACGAAAAAATGAAGGCCAAAGACATGGCGGTGGTTAATCTGGATGGCGATGTTGTTGAGGGTAAATTAAAACCTTCTAGCGATACAGCTACTCATTTGATTTTATATAAGAAATTTAAGAATATTGGCGGGGTTGTTCATACCCACTCCGAGTGGGCTACTTCGTGGGCACAGGCCGGACTTCCGATTCCTGCCATCGGTACCACTCATGCCGATTACTTTTATGGCGAAATTCCCTGCACCCGCAAAATGGCAAAATCGGAAATTGAGAGTGAATATGAGCTGGAAACCGGAAAGGTAATTTTAGAAACTTTTAAGGATAAAAATCCCGATTTAATTCCCGGGGTTTTGGTAAATAACCACGGACCTTTTGCCTGGGGAAAAAGCGCCGGCGATGCAGTTCATAATGCTGTAGTTCTGGAACAGGTGGCTAAAATGGCATTCCACTCTCTTCATCTGAATCCAAAAACTACAATGGAACAGGCTTTGCTCGACAAGCATTTTCTTAGGAAACATGGTGATGGAGCGTATTATGGACAGTAAGCAGTAGGCAGTAGGCAGTAGGCAGTAGGCAGTAAAAAGTAGGCAGTAGGCAACAGCTCAAAGTTTGGAGTTTCAAGACAAATTGTGCAAGTAAGGAGTCAAGTATCAAACATTAAGTTTCAAGACATTTACTAATGACCAATGACTAATGACTAATGACCACTAACCAGTATCCACCATCCACTATCAGGCATCCATTATCCAGAAACGAGTAACAACTAACATTATATCAGAAAAATGAGTTCAAAATACACTATCGGTTTAGATTATGGCACCGACTCGGTGCGTTCGTTAATTGTGAATGTTGCAACCGGAGAAGAGGTTGCCAGTGCAGTTTTTAACTATCCCCGCTGGAAAAAAGGGATGTATTGCGATGCACCGAAAAATCAGTTTCGCCAGCATCCCAGTGATTACCTTGAAGGGTTGGAATACACCATCAAAGAAGCGTTAAAACAGGCTCCGGCCGGCGTTGCCGAAAATGTAGCGGGTATTTCAGTTGATACAACCGGTTCAACCCCGGTGGCTGTTGACGAAAAAGGTGTTCCGCTATCACTTACGCCTGGTTTTCAGGAAAATCCGAATGCAATGTTCGTTTTATGGAAAGACCACACCGCGGTGAAAGAAGCGGAGGAAATCAACCAGCTTGCAAAAAAATGGGAAATCGATTTTACGAAGTTTGAAGGGGGAATATACTCATCAGAATGGTTCTGGGCAAAACTGCTCCACGTAATCCGCATAGATGCAGGTGTTTACCGGGCTGCATATTCGTGGGTGGAACACTGCGACTGGATTCCGGCCATTCTGACCGGAAACACAAACCCAAAAACACTTAAAAGAAGCCGTTGCGCAGCAGGTCATAAAGCGATGTGGCAAGAGGCTTTTGGCGGGTTGCCTTCCGAAGAATTCCTGGTGGCGCTCGACCCGCTATTAAGTGGTTTGCGTGACCGGCTTTACAAAGAAACTTATACATGCGATATTTCAGCAGGGAAACTGACTCCTGAATGGGCTGAAAAACTTGGTCTTTCAACCGATGTGGTTGTTGGAGTTGGTGCGTTTGATGCGCATTTGGGAGCAGTTGGCGCCGAAATAGAACCGTATTATTTATCGAAAGTAATGGGTACTTCAACCTGCGACATGCTGATTGCTCCAATGGAAGAGGTTGGTGATAAACTGGTAAACGGAATTTGCGGACAGGTGGATGGTTCAATTATTCCGGGCATGCTGGGTTTGGAAGCCGGTCAATCTGCTTTTGGCGATATTTATGCCTGGTTTAAACGTGTTTTGGAATGGCCGCTGCACAGCATACTGGCCGAAACCAATTTGGTTGACGAAGCCACAAAACAAAAACTCATTGATGAAACATCAGATAAAATAATTGCCAAACTAAGCGAAGAAGCTGCGAAAATTCCAATTGCGGAAAGCGGAATTGTGGCACTCGACTGGATGAATGGCCGCCGCACACCCGATGCCAATCAGGCTTTAAAAGGCGCGATTGCCGGGTTGAATCTGGGTTCCGATGCTCCCCGTATTTTCCGTGCATTGGTGGAAGCCACCGCTTTTGGTTCGAAAGCCATTAATGACAGGTTTATTTCAGAGGGTGTCAGGATTGATGGTGTAATTGCGCTTGGCGGAGTGGCAAAAAAATCTCCGTTTGTGATGCAGATTGTAGCCGATGTACTGAATATGCCAATAAAAGTTGCCCGATCAGAACAAGCGTGTGCGCTAGGTTCTGCAATGGCGGCGGCAGTGGTGGCCGGAATTTACCCGAATACCGCAGAAGCCCAGAAAAAAATGGGAGGGGGGATTGAATCCGAATATTACCCGATTCCCGAAAATGTTGAAAAATATAAAGCACTGTACGAACAATACAAAAAGTTTGGTCAACTGATTGAATTTGAGTATTAATTAACTTTTTTTCATACTGTGTTTCGAAGTCACGGTATGACTCCCGGGTTTTGGATTTGATACTTTCGATTAGGTTTCCCGGGATAATAAAAAGGTGCGTTGGTTTGCCCTTTTAAAGAGACTGGACTTCGACTTCCTCAAGTCGAAGTTTTTAATCACGGACTTTGGAAAGTCCGTGTCCCAGGGTGCAGGGTTTGCAAGGGTGCAGCGGTTTGTAACCGCTGAAAATAAATCGCGGATAAATCCGCGACACACGGATGCTACGAATAAGGGTGCGGTGCTTCCTTGTCGGCAGACAGGGTTTGTAACTGCAGTTACGAGGTTACAAATTGCGTCACCTCTATTCAATCCCAATCAAAACCGAAACAAAGAAATTCCTGGGATTTCCGGGGTAGTAGTAGCGGGGTAACCTGCCGCCAACCGCAGGAGCATTAACGGCCAGCATCGAAGCATAACGGATATCAAAAATATTTTGAATTCCGGTTTTTACTTCGAATTTAAGTTTATTGAATTTTAAAAAGTATTTAGCTTCGAGGTTTGTAATTTCAAAAGCATCGGAATAGTCAGTATTTGCATCGTTTACAGGCATTTCCCCGGTGTACCGGTACCACAAATTCAAACTTGCATTTTTCACCGGATTAAAATTGACCAAAGCAAACCAGGTGGTTTTTGAAGTACCCGGAAGATTATTTTCTGAGTAATCAAAATCAAGATCTTCAAATTCGGTAAAATGGTAATTGGCAATGGTTGCGCTTCCGGTAAGCATTAGCGACGGATATTTTAAAGGATTGGTAACATTCCACCTGATTTCGGTTTCAAATCCGGGGTGAAGCGATTTTCCGGCATTTACCCCGATGAAGGCATCTTCGCCGGTTCGCCGCGCAACCAAAAGGTTTTTGATATAAATGCGGTAATAACTTGCAGTGAATTGAACCCGATTTGAAATTTGCGACCGAAGCCCGATTTCGGTATTCCAACCGGTTTCAGACTCAATATCAGCATTGATATCGCCTTCAGGACGCAGTGTTTCCTCAAGAGTTGGCGTTGAAAAACCGTGACTGACATTTCCGAAAACGGAGAATTTTTTGTTCAAAACTACATTTGCACCCAAACGCGGTGAAATAATTGGCTTGTAGGTTTGGTTTCCTGATTGGACACCATTGTCAGGGAATTCATCGGTGTAATAAAAACGGGTAAGATTACCGTTTACTCCTGCCGAAAGAAACAGCCGCTCTTGAAAATTCGATTCTATCTGTAAAAACAAATTCTCGTACTGCCGTTTTTCCATGTTGTCCGACAGCAGATCTGCAGTGGCAGCGTTTGAAAATGTTGACCAGTTGTATCTTTCCCTGAAAAATTCGATGCCCGATGATACGATGAATCTGTTTGGAGAATCGTCAATTGTTTTTTGAACGTAAGCGCGCCAGCCAACATAATCCGAGTTTTCCTTGAGACGG
>JBBIVS010000328.1:0-2419 GCA_037439605.1 Draconibacterium sp.
AAATCATTCAACAGAACTTCAAAAATATTGTCTCCGGCAGAAAACTCAATTCCCCTGCCACGAATGGTTTCCAACACTGATTTATCTCCCCAGCATTGCAAAATATCAACTGTGTAACAAGTTTTTACCTGTTCGTCAGCTTTTTTAACCACAATGGTAACCCGCGCTTTGTCCGAAGTTCCCGATTTAGCGCTATTTAACCCGTAATCAAAATAATCTATTCCACTAAAACCTTTCGGTGGTGTATATAACAGTGGCCCTTTTTCGGATAGCTGTTTGACAGTTCCTCCAAACCGCGAAACTTCTTCAGATTTTATACCAAAATTACCCCCCAACAATCCAATATCATTTCTTAAAACGTCTATTTCAACAGGCATATCAATTACAGTAATTGCATAGTCGGGCCGTGCAAATGGTTTTATTTCAAGAACAAAACCGTTCTCTTCGTCGCACATGGGCACACAATTTTCGGTGGTACAGCACAGGTAAGGCAAATTAAAATCGGCAAATACAGTTTTATTTGAATTGTTAACATAAACCAAAATAAATGTACCACCTTTTTGCACACCTGCCTGATGGTCAATGCCAGGGTGTTTGCGAATGTAATTTGAGAATACACCGGTTGTTTTTTTGAGGTAAAATTCGCGCCTTTTAAATGAATAATACAACCGTAAAAACCGGTTGTAAAAAAGCAAATCAACTATTTTATTCACAACCGGCGAAATCCTTTGGATAAATCCATTGATTAGCGGCACCTGTTTTTCTGCATCCTTTTTGTTGATATTTATCTTTTCAAGCAGTTTCAAATCAATCAGCAACAATTCAATACTTGTTTCAAGGAGAGATTTATATCCGTTTTGAAATTTTTCAAAATGAAACTGGCTGAAACATTCGGGCATCGATTCGCACAATTTGCTGAGCGTTTCAACTATTTCTTCAATTTTTTTCAGCAGTTCCGACTGGGTTCCTTCTTTTTCCCCGTTGGAAATCAAATTTTCATTTTCCCTTATGAATTTGTAAATATCGCGGATATCACCAGTAAATCTGCAGAAACTGAGTTTTAAAAACCTGTATTCTTCCTGAATATCTTCGAAACCACATCTGTAATCCAAAGCCAAAGCAGCGGCATTTGTGTCGAGTTGCAGGGCTAACGTGTTGAACGGCAGGTTAAATTGCGTTTTCAGATTATTAATCCGTTCAAGCGCCGCATTAAAGTCTAATCCAATCTGCCCTTCTATTCTTAAAAACGGGTAATCCTGAATGTCGTAAAACAGAGGGGTTGCCAGTTTGCTTTTTGCAGAGGTCTGGTCGTTTGACTGGTCGTCGTAATTTAATACCAAACCATCGGCTTCGGGCACACATTTGCGGCTGACATCAAAATTCCAGAAATCCTGGAGTGTTCCCAATGCAGAAAAACCGCTGGTTTTATTTACGTTGTAATACCACGGAATGGACCGCTGGCTGAGCAAAGTAGTTTTTTCGAAACTTGGCGTAATTCTGATGGGTGATTTTTTGATCTCGACAACCTTTGTTTCGTTAATCCTTTTCATGTCGAACATTTCAATCATCAGCACAATGCGGTTGTGCAACGAGATGGTGCGCTGTACCAACAACTTTTGCAGGTTATAAATTGGAGGCTGAACAAAATGGTGGCGGAATTCCGATTTTTCGCATACCAAAGTTGCGGGCGGAATTGCCTCGCCGATCATCAGGTGTTTCGGGAATCTCGACATATCGGCACAACATTCCGACATTAAATCGAATGCTGCGTTTTTAAACTCGTTATATGCCAGAATCAAATCCTGGAACAAGTCGTAAACATACTGCACCCCAAGATATGAAGTCATGGCGGCATCCGCATCGTTCAGAAAATTCTGGATTTTTGCAAGTTTATTTAATAACGGATTATTTTTAAACGGGTTCTTTTCGTTATACGATTTGAGCAATAGCGGACGGTAAATATCATACGTTTGGGCAAGGGCGTCAATCAGTTTGTCGAAAACCTGCAAAACTGCTCCTGAATAATTCTTTGAGAAATCCTTGTAAACAGTTGAATGTGTTTTTTCGGGGTTGAATAAAACACGTTGTAAATTGATGACAGGTAATTTGAACTTTTCGGGAAAAACAGCATCAAGTTTACCTGTATTAGTGCGGTTCCAAACTTTTTGCAGGTCGGTTTTGCTGATGAGTAATTTACGGAGTGTCAGAATCCTCTCTTTTCCGAGTTCATCGCAACTTTTACCCAGACACGATTTCAGGTCTTTGTCGAAACTTTCGATAAAAAGCAAAACCACCTTGTCGCTCAAAAAAGTTTCATCACTGAGCGGTTTGTCCTCACTCCCGGCGTCGGCACTTTCAGTTAGCAACTCAAACAGTTTGATGTCCTGTTTGTTTGCCGAATCTACAAAAGGTTCATAAA
>JBBIVS010000328.1:2437-4784 GCA_037439605.1 Draconibacterium sp.
GGGCGGCAGGGTGTAAGGACGGTACTTCACTGTAATACATTCGCCAATGTTAACCAGGTAACCTTCGGAAGTTATTCCCGTGCCTTTTGAAATGGTGAGTTTTTTTGAACCTGAGTTGTAACTCACCTCGAGGCCGCAAACCACGCCCATTCCAATCAGCCTTGCCCGTGTCAGCCTGTTTTGCTGATCGAGATAACTGACAAGGTTATTGAGTTGTTTACTCGTGAGTACCTGGGAACTCTCGAAAACCGGGTATGTATTGATAATATCGCTCATCGTTAAATTTTTTTAATCGTTTCCTAAAACCGAGTTGTTCAATATAATTGCATTTTCCAGCGTTTCATCTTTTTCACAATCGTACAGTGTTCCTGAAGGATATACATTCCTCAGCCTGCCTAAAATGCCGATCAAATCATTCAGCCGGGCCGACAATGTGCCAAAATCTTTTTCCTTCCTGGCATTTTCAATCAGCCAGGCTTTGTATTTCTGTTCAAATTCGTTCATTTGTTCGCAGCTAATCCAGCAGATGATTAAAAAAACATGGGCGGGTGCCTCCATCCGGAGCTGTCTTTCGAAAAACCGCCTGAAATCCATGTTGTCGAACCGTCCCTGCCAGTGAGGGATGATTACACTTGCAATGCACGTGTAAGGATCCTGTATCTTGCAGTCATCGCATTTATCACTGTCGAGCACAATCGGGAGCAAACTGTCTTCGATTTCTGTCTTAACCCGACTGATAATAATCTCCTGTGTTCCGGTATAATCGGTTACTTCTTTTACCTGATAACAGCCATCGTTGGTTTTACCGGTTGAACCCCTGATTTCGACAACATCGCCTGCTTTAATCTTTAAAGTTTCATCATCAGAAACAGTAATGCTAAAATTGCCTGATGAAACATCCGAAATTGATGTGCCCTTTAAAAAAGAGAGATTTCCGAATGCCGAAGAAAACAGAATATTTGAATGAATATTTTCTTCGGTTTTTATGGTTGTGCGGTTGGTAACCGCATCGAAACTGATATTTTTTACCTGATACAGACCATCGTTTTCGCCGGTTCCCGAAATGACAATTTCACCCGATTTTGCAGTGGATTTTGAAGCGTCCAAAAAGCTGGTCAGATTGCCGTCAACCCTGAAAACATTGGTAGAATTACTGGCTGAAAACAGGGGAAGCGTTTTTTTAAAATAGAGTGACCCCAATTTGGCCAGGCCTTCGGTTAATGTACCTGCACCGGCATCAACAAAATGTTTCCCTTTTACTTTTGGCCGCAATAACACATGTTCAACCACATGAAATCCCTCGTTGCTGAAAAATTTCTGAATGATAAAATCAATAAAAAGCTGCACCGCTTTTTCATCGTAACCACCTTTAAATGTAACCGAACCGGGAGTTACCTTTTGTATCCTGAATGTTTTGGAATAACTTAATTCACCGGTATTATCATCGGACGGAATGGGTTCTTCAACTTTTATCACAGTGTCACTGCCATCCAATGCAATCGAAAAAATGGTGTAATTGCCGTCAACACTTTTGGAACCTGTAATTGTAATCAAATCGCCTTTAAAAAGGTTCACAGTTAAATCAGTTTCAACTGTTATCGAATTGTCTTCTTGTCTTGCTGAATAGTTAAAAGTTTCGGTAAAACCAACTTCACCGTCAGCAACAGCAGAAGGCAATGTTTCAGATATTATAACTGTAACATCCGCACCATTGGCAGAAGCTGAACTTACTGTGTATTCGCCATTATTTGCAGTTGAGCCTGTAATCTTTATTTTTCCTGAAACAAGGCCGGCAATTTCATCGGCCAGCGGTTTGTTAAAATTGGCAGCCACGCTTTCGGCCAGGTCAACTCCGTAATTATTGAAAAAACGGAACCGGTAATCGCCGCTTTCGGCCGAAAAATAGAATTTACCTTTTTGCGTTGCATTTTTAATCAGTTGCCACAGAATTTCGTGGAGTTGTTCTTCTGCCTTTTTCAGCAAATCGTCTTCGGTTTCGGTGTTGTACAGCAATTCGCCAAGCGGAACAGCATCCGACGGAATGGCCTCATCAACAACAATTGCTGTGTTCCCCAAAACGTCGGTTGCCGAAACAACTGTGTAAACTCTGTCGTTATCCAGCGAATCTTCAACTACCAAAACATCGCCTGCTTTTAATTTATCAGCAATGTTGCCGTCAATTACCAATGTTTTGGTTGCCGTATCCACCGAAATAATGTCCACCTCCGCTTTGTCTTCGCCTTCAATAATATATTCCCCGGTAATTAGTTTGTCGGATGCCTCACTGCTGAAAGGTTTTGCAAACATTTCGTAACTAACAACCGCAACCGGCGGATTGGGCTCCATG
>JBBIVS010000329.1:0-4784 GCA_037439605.1 Draconibacterium sp.
CATTTTTATTCACCATGGTAAACAAACGTGTTGGCTTTCCATCGATTACAGCTTCAAAATCGCTATTTTTATAAGGCGTTTCAATTTTATTTTTTGGTTGTGGTTTTGTACATGTTGTAAAAGTGGCAACTATCGCGATTAAAATCAGATTCAGTTTTTTCATCATTCTTCTATTTGCGCTAAAAATACAAAATTACCTGCTGAAATCAGAATTTCATTTGGTAAAAGAATTTATATTTTCGGCATAACTAATTAATCCTGTTCAGTCATATTTTTTAACATTGTGATTTCTTTATTTTGCTTCGAACAAAAGAAATATGGAATCAATACGTGAATTATACAGAATTGGGCACGGACCGTCGAGCAGCCACACCATGGGACCGAGAAAAGCATCGGAACGGTTTTTAGACAAGAACAAGCTGGCAAGCCGGTTCGAAGTTATTTTGTACGGCAGCCTCGCCGCTACAGGATTAGGACATTTAACCGACCTGGCAATTAAAGATATTTTTAAAGATTTTCAATGTAAAATAATCTGGGAACCAAAAATATTTCTGCCAAAACACCCGAATGCATTAAAATTCATGGCGTTCAACAACGATGATGTTTTAATCGACCAGTGGACAGCATATAGTGTTGGCGGCGGTACTATCGTTGACGACGAAACCGAAACTGAAACTGTTCAGATATATCAGCATAAAAACCTTCAGGAGATTATGAATTGGTGCAATCAAAATGGCAAGCAATACTGGGAATATGTCGGGGAATTTGAGGGAAGCGGTATTTGGGATTTTTTGGATGAAGTATGGGAAGTGATGCAGGACAGTATCAGGCGTGGATTAGGCGGTGAAGGGGTTTTGCCAGGTACGCTGAAACTACCGCGAAAAGCACAATCGTTTTACCTGAAAGGGAAAAACTATGCCACCCCTTTTAAACGGCGGTCACAATTGTTTTCTTACGCACTGGCGGTTTCAGAAGAAAATGCCTCGGGTGGAAAAATTGTGGCAGCGCCAACCTGCGGTGCATGCGGGGTTTTGCCTGCTGTTCTGGAACACTCCCGTAAGGTTTACAAATCGGACAAAACAGCAATTTTGCGGGCTCTGGCAACAGCCGGTTTAATCGGTAACCTGATAAAAAGAAATGCTTCAATTTCGGGAGCCGAAGTAGGTTGCCAGGGCGAAGTGGGAACTGCCTGTGCAATGGCTTCGGGAGCAGCAACACAGCTCATGGGCGGCACGATTTACCAGATTGAATATTCGGCTGAAATGGGACTGGAACATCATTTGGGGCTAACCTGCGACCCGGTAGCAGGTCTGGTTCAAATTCCCTGTATCGAACGAAATGCTTTTGCCGCTGAAAGGGCTGTTGCACACAACACTTATGCATTGATTTCGGATGGAAGGCACCGCATTAGTTTCGATGAAGTGGTTGAAACCATGTACAAAACCGGAATCGATTTGCAAAGCCAGTACCGCGAAACTTCATTGGGAGGACTGGCTAAACTGAATGCCATGCCAAAACATTAATTTGATTTGATTGAGGCAGGTATTTTCTCAAATGGAAATGTAATTTCAACAAAATCACCTTCTTTCCACTTTCTTGCAATTGGGCAATATGTTCCGGGAACGGCCACGTATTTTACCCCTTTTTCAGTAACTGTTGCACCCTCTGCCCATTCAGGAATTCTTATGTACAACTCAATGTACCGGTTGTTTTCCATTTTAAATTTAATTTGAACTTCACCCGACTCCGGGAATTCTGTTTCCTGGGTAATTTCAACGGCCCCTTTTAAAGTGTGCCCGTATTTTACAGCCGAATTCACAAATAAATTCACATAAATATAATCTACGTTTTTTGTAAAAATAAACGGAATTAAAAGGTTTTCAATTTCCCTGATTTCACTTTCCGAAAACTTTGTGGAGGATTGATAAACGATTGTTTCCAATTCCGCAGCATACTTTTCATTTGCTGTTACTTCCAAAAGAAACCCGGTAACTTCAATCCATTTTTTTACTTCATTCAAATTAAAATCGCTACTTTTATTTTGAAGATTACTCCACAAGCTTACCAGCTTTTCCAAATCAAAACCAGGATTCTGCGCTTCATACCAAAGTTTAAACTGAAAAAACCTATTCAATTCATTGATGAAATTATTTTCAGGAAGAGAATCAGCAGTTGAGAATTGATTAATCTGAATTACAGGATTCCTCAAAACCACATTTTGCAAAGCAACTTTTTCAGATTTCTTTACAGGAAACTGTTCATTTTGAGTGCAGGATAAGCAGGATAAGAGGACAAACAAAAAGGAAGAAAAAATGATTCCGAATATTTTAGACATAACTGTTTTTAAAATCTAAACAGAATAACAGCAATCGGGTTTTGGGGTTCAATTACCGCAAAAAATAACTTTAAAATATTAATTCAAAGCAGTATGAAAAGGAAAAATTCCATGTAAAACTGTGAAGATTTAGTATCTCTTCCAATAAAATTGGAAGTACCTTGCTAACAACATTTATCAACCGAAAAACGGTTAACAGATAATGGAATACTGAATCATTTAAATCTTTCAAAATTATGGCAAAAAATAACAATTCTCAGGTAGAAATTTTCTGGCAACCACTGCAACTGCAGCCGCCGGATTCTCAATTGTACCGTCGAATGTGATTGCCTAATTGGGGCACAAAGCTCCCGGCGATAAACTGAACATTGCCGGTGTTGGAGTTGGTGGAATAGGCCGCGGAAACCTCAGAAATATGAAAAACGGAAAACATTGTAGCATTGTGCGATGTTGACTGGGCTCATTCAAAAAAATGTTTCGACGATTTTCCAAATGCAAAAAAATACCTGGACTGGCGCGTAATGTACGACGAAATGGGTAAATCAATTGATGAGATTATGAAGAGCTGAAATTCTGTCTCGATACAGGTTTGAAAATTGTGGACGGACACCCGAGTTTTAACCGGAAATATACAGATCCTGTAAATGCAAGGGAATTTGCCGCCGATTTGATTAAACACAATTACAGAGAGGGATGGTCGTTACCCGCTATGCCGTGATTTTGAAATATTCAGCAGTTCAGCCAGGAGCCGCCTGCTGAACAAGCAAATTTGAAACATTAAAAAAGCCGGTTCATCAAATCACGGACCGGCTTTTTAATATTGCAAAGAAAAATCTATTCTTCTTTTTTCTCTTCAGTAGTGTCCTCAGCTTTTGGGTTTTCAACAGTTTCTTTTGTTTCGGCAACAGGCGCTTCAGCTACTTCTTCAACTACTTTTGCATCTTCAACTACCTTAACTTCTTCTTTTACCGCAGCTGGTTTAGCTTTTTCAGGTGCTTTTGCCTTTACAGGTGCAACTTCGTCTTTTTTACCAGTTCCACGACGTGAGCGGCGTTTTTTGGCTTTTCCTGCATCTTCTTTTGCTGCGAGCATTGCTTCGTTGTAGTCAACAAGCTCCATTATACACATTTCGGCATTATCGCCTAACCGGTTTCCTGTCTTCAGTATTCGCGTGTAACCACCCGGGCGGTCGGCTATTCTGGAAGAAATTTCACGGTATAATTCTGAAACTGCCGCTTTATCCTGTAAATAACTGAATACCACCCTGCGTGAATGCGTTGTATCGTTTTTAGCTTTTGTAATTAACGGCTCAACATACATGCGTAAGGCTTTTGCTTTGGCGAGTGTGGTTGAAATCCTCTTGTGAATCAAGAGCGAACTTGCCATATTTGCCAGCATCGCATTCCGATGTGCGCTTTTACGTCCTAAATGGTTTACTTTTTTATTATGTCTCATTACTTCTTACTCCTTGTCCAGTTTATACTTCGAAATATCCATTCCAAAATTTAACCCCATATTATCCAAAAGGTCGTCCAACTCGGTAAGCGATTTTTTACCAAAGTTTCTGAACTTTAACAGATCGTTGCGGTTGTATGTCACCAAATCGCCCAATGTATCAACATCGGCGGCTTTTAAACAATTCAATGCACGAACTGACAAATCCATGTCAACAAGTTTGGTTTTCAGGAGTTGACGCATGTGAAGCACTTCCTCGTCGAATTCTTCATTTGCAAATTTCTCATCAGAATCGATGGTAATCTTTTCATCAGAAAACAACATGAAATGATAAATCAGGATTTTGGCGGCTTCTTTCAACGCATCTTTAGGCTGAATTGAACCATCGGTCTGGATTTCGATAACCAGCTTTTCGTAGTCGGTTTTCTGCTCAACGCGGAAATTTTCGACAGCATATTTTACCGATTTGATTGGTGTGAAAATGGAGTCGATTGCAATTACCCCAAATTCGGCCTCGGCAGGTTTGTTTTCAACCGATGGCACATAGCCACGACCTTTGCTGATGGTAATTTCCATGTGGATTTTTACATCGGGTTCCATTCTGCAAATCACCAGTTTTGGGTTCAGCACCCTGAAACCGGTCATAAACTTATTAATGTCGCCGGCAGTAAATTCTTCCTGCCCGGTAATAGTAATCGAAACCTTCTCGCTGTCAAAGTCGTCAACTTCGTTTTTAAACCGAATCTGTTTCAGATTAAGGATAATATCGGTTACATCTTCAATAACACCTTTAATCGTAGAAAATTCATGGTCAACACCTTCAATTTTAACGGTAGTAATTGCATACCCTTCGAGTGATGATAGCAGTATCCGACGTAAAGCGTTACCGATTGTTATCCCGTAACCGGGCTCCAGCGGGCGAAACTCGAATTTTCCGATTTTATCATCGGATTCTAACATAATCACCTTGTCAGGCTTTTGGAATGCTAATATT
>JBBIVS010000330.1:0-4770 GCA_037439605.1 Draconibacterium sp.
TATTGATAACCGCCCGTTAAAATTCGAGGAGTTCGAAAGTATTACCAACCAGATTGTTTATGTAAGTGCAACCCCCGCTGATTACGAACTGGAACGTTGCGAAGGAGTAGTGGTTGAACAGATAATAAGGCCTACAGGTTTGCTCGATCCGCTGATAGATGTGCGGCCAAGTACGAACCAGATTGATGACTTGATGCACGAAATTAATATAAGGGTTGAAAAAAATGAACGTGTATTGGTAAACACATTAACCAAACGTATGGCCGAGGAATTATCGAAATACCTGGCCAGAATGGGTGTGAAAACAAGGTATATCCATTCAGATGTTGATACAATTGAGCGGGTTGAAATTATGGAACAACTCAGGAAGGGAGAGTTTGACGTGCTGGTTGGTATTAATCTTTTACGGGAAGGACTTGACCTGCCTGAAGTTTCGCTGGTGGCGATTCTTGATGCCGACAAGGAAGGATTTTTGCGATCAGAACGTTCGCTGACACAAACCGCCGGACGTGCTGCCCGAAACCTGAACGGAACGGTGATTATGTATGCCGATAAAATTACCAACTCTATGCAAAAAACCATCGATTCAACAAATTACCGTCGTGAAAAACAGTTAAAGTACAACCTCGAAAATAACATTACGCCAACACAGATCATAAAACCTACTCGCGAGATAATCGGTTACCAGTACCGCAGTGACAAACAGACGGAATATCTGGGTGGAACATTAATCCCCGATGTTGCAGCAGATCCTGTTATTCAGTACATGAGTGTGGAAGGTTTGGAGAAGACGATTGAAAAAACTAAAAAACAGATGAAAGCTGCTGCCAAAGAACTCGATTTTATTGAGGCAGCAAGGCTTCGCGATGAAATGTTCGCTTTACAAAACCTTTTGACGGAAAGGCAGCAAAAAACTAACCTAAAATAATATCAGCATCAATTTTTAATTCATCCCTTAGTAATCTGGCAATTTTTAAGGTGGGTTCACTTTTTCCATTGAGGTATTCGCTAATCCTTGAGGGACTTACGTTTAAAATTGTCGCAAGTTTTTTCTGGGAAATTTTCAATTCTGCCATTCGTAACCTGATGATATCAGGCAACGTAGGTTTTTCAACCGGGAAATTTCTTTCTTCATATTCAGCAACCAAATCAGAAAGTAATTCCAGTTCAATGTAGTTTTTGTCATTTTCATAGGTTTGATTATCTACATACTGGAGTAATTCGTCGATTCTTTCGAGAGCTTTTTCGTATTGTATTTCAGTATTTATTTTGGCCATTGTTAAATTTTAAATTGTTGAACAATCAATTTTATCATATTCCGCATGAGTACCAATGAATCGAATATAAACTTTCTTCGATGCAAAAATTACTATTGCCACCAATCGGTATTGGTTTCCTTTTATATTAAAAATTACTCTGCTGTTTCCTGAAAAATCGACATGATTAAAAGTCTTTTTAATATCCGAAGCATTTTTCCAATTTGCCTTTGTTGTTTTATAAAACCATTCCTGAAGCGCAATTTTTGAGTCGTTGTGCTTTTCTGAAAATTCTGCAATTCGTTTATACGTTACAATTCGCATTCTGTAATTTGTTCCAAAATTAGGTATATAGTTTTGGATTTCAAAATTTGTCGTTATTTCAAAAACAAGAATAATGTTCTGTATATTAAACCATCAGTTAAACAAGTATTTGACAAATGAGATTTAAAAAAAGTTACATGGCAAAAACTACTCAACCGGTAGTGAACCTTTTAATTTTCAAACAAATAGAAAGGCTTGTAAGAAATGAATATAGAAATAAGGTATTAACTGTATCGATTGAATACCCCAATACCAACTTTTTAAAATTAAATGTATTTTTACGCCCTGTTATGGAAAAACTGAAAACTTTATATTCAACTATATATGCTCTGGTTCAGGGGTTGATTTTAAATCCCAGGGGTTTCTGGAGGTCGCATGTTGACACCCGCGAAAGTCAGGATGATTTATTTAAAAATCTGTTATTTCCGCTTTTGGCAGTTGTTTGCATGGCCGTATTTTTCGGTGAATTTTTCAGAAGCGAATATTTTCGGATTTGGGTAGCCGCGCTTTGGACACTTCGTGAAATTGCACTGTTTGCATCGTTATATTTTGTTGGTGTTTATGGCACAAACGAAATAATTAAATATTTAGGTTTTGAGGCTAAAATTGAAAACCTGCAAAAACTTGTTGCCTACTCTTTAGTGCCGTTCATGCTGATTTCTGCGGTAACCGGATTGTTTCCCTTTTTTTATTTTCTTGATATTTTTGGAATTTACGGTTTCTATATTTTCCTGATGGGAGGAAGAAAATTACTGCCCTTTCCAAGAGACAAACGGGATAACCTGATTTTAAAAATTATAGCAGCCAACTGGATTGTGTTTGGTTTGATTAGTTTTACACTGGCAAAATTGCTAATGACTTTGGATTAATGGCACATCAAACATCAGATATCCGCATAAAAAACCGCAAGGTAACTTTCGAGTATGAATTAATCGAAAAGTGGATCGCGGGCATTAAATTAACAGGCACCGAAATTAAATCCATCAGGGCTGGTAAAGTAAACCTCACCGAATCGTATTGCCAGTTTTACGGTGGCGAACTGTTTGTGAAAAACATGCACATTTCGGAATACGATTTTGGGACATGCAACAACCACGAAGCCCGCCGCGACCGCAAACTTCTGCTCAACCGAAAGGAACTGAACAAACTGGAGAAAAAAGTAAAAGAATCAGGCCTGACGATTGTTTGTGTGAAAATGTTTATCAACGAACGCGGACTTGCAAAACTCGAAATTGCACTTGCCCGCGGAAAGAAAACCTACGATAAACGCGAATCTCTGAAACTGAAAGACTCAAAGCGCGACATGGAACGGGCAATGAGAAATTGAGTTTTGAGTTCCGGGTTCAAAGCTTAAAGTATAAAAAACAGTTCTCTTTAATTTGCCCGCCAAACATAAAATTCACCGTTGGTAATCGAAATATCCGGTTTCCCCGCTGCTTTTACCGTGCCGCTGAAAGTTCCTTTAACTGTTGTGGATGTGATCGCGGAAATGGTAATACTGGTATTCGGATTCACTGCGCCTTGTGTAAAAAGCGTTCCTGAGTTGTCCTGATAACCAATAATCGCCCCGATAAAAGCCGAACCTGTCAAGACATATCCGGAGTATGTTGCAGTTGTAATCGCTTTGTTATCAAAAACCTGCAGGCTGACATTGCTGTTGGTATTTCCACCTGTAAAAGCAGCGTTGTACTGATTTCCGGATTGCCCGAATGCTGCCAGCACTGCACCCTGCAATCTAAATTCCAATTTCTGCCCATTGGCATTAAACCTCACATAATATTCACTTTCAGCCGTTTCGTCATCCTTACTGCATGAACCAGATGTTACTGCCAAAAACAACAATACTAAAATTTGAATGGAGAGTCTTTTCAAAAAATTTCTTTTCATGTTTTAAAGATTGTAAGTGTTAAAAATCCCGGGCAGTTGCCCCTCCTGTTTTTTATCGCTTACAATATATAAAATCCAAATAAAATACCAAAATGTATTTATTTAAAATATGAAGTTTGAATATGATTTAATCAGATAATTAAATTCGGATATTTCCTCAAAAACAAAATATCAAATTACAAAGTCAAGCCCTTTTAATGATTCCAAACATAAACAGAAACAAACCTGATAAAATAATTACGGACAATATCACTAATGTAATTATAATTGCCGTCCATAAGGTTTTATTCTTTCTTCGTAAAAAAATTACCTTTGAAACCTTATTCAGTTTATCAGCTAACCTGGTTAAGATATCGCCCTTGTCCTTCAGAATATAGTCGTGCACTCCGTATGCAATGCATTCAATGGCAACTTCTATATTTTCATTCGACGTTAAAAAAATAAACTCGGTGTTTTTACTTTTTGCCTTTATCGCCTTTAATACATCAATACCATTTAAATCATCCAAAAAATAATCCTGAATTACAATGTCCGGATTTTCCCCGTTCAAAACTGTTTTAATACATTCATCTCCTGAAAAAAATGATTTTACGTTTGTATAATTTTGTCTTTTAAGATATTCGCATACCATACGGTTATAAACCTGGTTATCTTCGACAACATAAATTAACAGGGATTTTTTAATGTCCATAGCAATTTTGATTAAAGGTATATTTGCTCTAAAATTACACTTTTTGTTGATGATCTGATTCAAAAGCCCTGAATATTATCTGACTTAAAGTTTACTGACAGCTCCCGGGCGTCCCCGGCGACGTTCAGGAAAGTATGCCGTACAGGTAAAATACTTTTTTAATTTTAGAAGATGCTTTTTTATTTTTGAAAACTCAAAATATTTGAATGTTATGAAAGGAAAAGAACTTCGCATCGTTTTTATGGGAACGCCAGATTTTGCGGTGGCCAGTTTAAAAGCATTGGTTGACGGCGGGTACAATGTGGTTGGAGTAATTACTGCGCCCGACAAACCTGCAGGGCGAGGCAATCAGCTCACACAGTCGGCTGTAAAAAAATATGCAATCGAAAACAGCCTGAAAATAATACAGCCCGAAAAACTGAAGAACCCGGATTTTTTAAATGAACTGAAAAGTCTGAAAGCCGATTTGCAGGTGGTGGTCGCATTCAGAATGTTGCCCGAAGTTGTTTGGAATATGCCTTCTCTGGGTACTTTTAACCTGCACGGTTCTTTGCTTCCGCAATACCGCGGTGCAGCTCCGTTAAACTGGGCGGTTATGAACGGCGAAACAAA
>JBBIVS010000331.1:0-4767 GCA_037439605.1 Draconibacterium sp.
ATTCGAAAACCTGAATCTTGACATTATGAAATTTAGCGGGATTTGGCTGATAAATTACACATTACTGTTTGTATCGCTTCTTTCGTTTGCCAATTTCAGGTGGCTAAAAAACACTGACTTCAATGCCTTTCTTCTTGTCATCAATCTATTTTTGATTATACTTTTCCTGGGAAATGGATTAATGCTCCTTGGTCAGCTTCGGACAAGCTATTTACATCCTGAATTAGCCCCGGATTATGCAGTAAGCGTCAATCACATAATTATCAGGTACATTTCACTGGCATTCTTCGCTGTATTCATTTATTCAACCTACCGTTTTGTAATAACCGGATTTCAGGTTGTCGTTTTTCATCAAATATTCGATATTGCATTAAGCATTTCAGTAATCTGGGTTTGCAGCAGCGAGCTAATCAACTGGTTAAGTTTATCGGGTTCAACTGAATTGTATAAACACTGGTTAAGCATATTGTGGGGGGTATTTTCTTTAATGCTGGTTTCTTATGGTATTTGGAAACGTAAAAAACACCTGCGGATATTCGCCATTGTACTTTTTTCGGGCACACTTATTAAACTTTTCTTCTATGATTTAACGGAACTTGAGACCATTCCCAAAACCATAGTTTTTCTGTTTACCGGAATATTACTCCTGATAGTTTCGTTCCTGTATAACAAATACACAAAGACGATTTTCGAAGAGAATTAATTTATAAACTAAATTGAAGGAGGAAACAAATTATGATTGAGCATGTTCACAACCACATTACATCGGAATTGCAGCAAAATACCAAAACCGATATCATTTTTATTCTGGCTGCTATCGTACTAAATTTGATTATTCTGGCCGTAAACTCAGGTATGGTTGAAAAATCGCGTACCGATAATACTTATCTTATTGTTATGTTTTTATTTGTTGCACTTTTAATCCTTCTGAATCTTGTTGTCATTTTTGGATTGTCAAAGGGAAAACAAACAAGGACCAAACTCCTTAATGGCCTCATTAAAATGTACCAGGACCAAAACGTTGACAAATATTACGATTTAAGCCTTCTTGGAAATTACAATACCCGTTATAATTTATTTATGATGGTAGTAGTTCTTACCGGATTAATTTCAATTGTAGTTCCGTTTATCATGAGATAATTGAAAAATAGCTCTATAATTTAAAGTATTCCTCGCTTTCTACCTCCCCTCGGGAAGGGTTGGTGTGGGGCTTCATTTTCTCAATATCACCATTGTAGCCCCGTAACCATATTCTTTAAACGAGGCATCCTGAAAATAGTACTTTTTGAATTTGGTTTTAAGCAGGTTAATCACTTCCTGTTTCAAAACACCCTGCCCCACTCCATGAATGAACACAATCTTTTTCACACCGGTTTGAATGGCCAGTTTCATTTCCGATTCCACTTTTTCCTTCTGGATTTCAAGGATTTCAGCATTGCTTAAACCCGTAGGATTATCAATTAATTCGTTAATGTGCAGGTCAATTTCAACAATATCTTCAGTTCTTTTCTGAACCGGTTTTTCGGGCGCCGGTTTTTCCTCCTTTTCCTGAACCAGTTTTTTAAAATCGTCTTCAGTTAATTTGTCAATTTCGGTGGTTAAAATGCATTTTGAAATTTGAAGAACAAGGGCATTTTTCCTGAAAAACTGGTTCGGGTGAAAACTTGTTTCCTTGTAAAATTTAACAGGATTAACCTTAAATCTTTTTACAATTGGTTCGTGCCAGTTGTTTTCCTCTTTCTTAAAAAAGATGATTTGAAACCCAAATTCAGGCAGTGCCGACAAATCCTCCTGCAACAAACTTTCCAGTTCAACCTTTGAATTTGGCTGAACAGTTCCGTATTTTACTGTTTTATTTAACCCGCTTTTACAGTGCGAGTAATAGTATAAAACCGTAAAATTACTGTCGTTAACCATGAACAACTCAATTTCGCCGCCAATCGGGTTTGCGGAATCGGTTGGAACAATACAAAAATAAAAATCGGGTGACTCCTTCCCTTTGATTATTACTCCTTTGCTTTCGTCAACTTTAACCGTTGTTGAAATCGGTCGCTGAACAGTCACTCTTTCAATTTTTTCTGACCCTTTATTTAACTCGGGAGCGCTGATATCCAGCAATTGCGAAATTTGATATGGAATCTCAAAACCATCGTAGTTTTCAACCATTACCATATTTTTATTGAGAAAACGGGTAACAACACCACCACCCACATCATTCAGGAATTTTACTTTATCACCAATCTTTATCATGTTTTCTTATTTCGAACAAAAATACAATTTTAAAACGAAGGAAATTTAAATTATTTTTGCAGGAATTTTTAACGCAAAGTACGCGGAGAACCCGCCGAGGATGCTAAAAAATTCCATTTCTGCAACTTTGCTGACTTTGCGTTTAACATTGCGCCCTGTGCGTTTAAAGAACAGTAGAAAAAATTGAAGCCATATTTAAATATAAAAATAAAAGATTTTACTTACGATTTGCCTGAATCGAAGATTGCCCGGTACCCGCTTATATCGCGCGATAAATCGAAATTTCTTGTGTGGCAAAATGGTAAAATCACCGAATCGGTTTTTGACCAGTGCACAACATTTTTGCCCAAAAAAGCGCATCTTGTCTTTAACAATACCCGCGTGATTCATGCCCGTCTGTTTTTCAGAAAAGAAACAGGTTCGAAGATTGAAATTTTTTGCCTCGAACCGGTTGAACCACATGATTACCAGATTGCATTTCAGCAGAAAGAACTGGTGGTTTGGAAATGTATGGTAGGCAATTCAAAAAAATGGAAAAGCGGAATTTTATCCCTTGAAATTGAAATTGAGAGAGAAAAAATCAAACTTCGGGCAGAAAAAACTGCCCAATTCGAAAACACTTTTCACATTAAATTCAGCTGGGACAAACCGTTTACATTTGCCGAAATCATAGAACATACAGGCATTTTACCCATTCCGCCGTATTTAAACCGTGAAACAGAAGAAATTGATGAAGAAACCTATCAAACTGTTTATGCAAAAATCGATGGTTCGGTTGCTGCACCCACCGCGGGACTTCATTTTACCGATTCGGTTTTAAATGACCTGAATCAAAAAAATATTTCAGTAAAAGAAATTACACTTCATGTTGGCGCAGGTACTTTTCAACCCGTAAAAGCCGAAACCATTGACGGACACACCATGCACCGCGAAGTGGTAATTATTCCCAAATCAGTCATTGAGGATTTTATAGTACATTCAGGTAAAGTAATTGCTGTTGGAACAACATCGGTTCGTTCGCTGGAGAGTTTATACTGGCTGGGTTTGCAGATCGAAAACAACTCGTTCAATCCAAATAATCCTGAAGTTTTTCAGTGGGAACCGTATGAAAAAGAAGCCAAAATCAGTATAATAAAGGCATTTCAAAACATAGTCGATTTTTTGAATAAAACCGGACAGGAAAAAATTCAATTTTCAACGCAAATTATTATTGTGCCCGGATACCATTTCAAAGTAATCAGCGGAATGTTTACGAACTTTCACCAGCCGCAAAGCACACTGCTGCTGCTGATTGCCGCATTTTTAGGCAACGACTGGAAAAAGGTTTACGATTACGCTCTCGAAAATAATTTCAGGTTTCTGAGTTACGGGGATAGTAATTTGTATTTGAGATAAATAGCTTCACTTTGTTCGCAATCAAGGTTTTTATTCTGGGACTTCGACTTTCATAAGTCGAAGTTTTTTTTGTCGGACTTTGGAAAGTCCGACTCCCGGGTTCTTGTCATTTCGGGCATCGCGAAGGAATTCAGAATTAACTAATGAATATACCCTTTCAGGTATAAATAATATTTCATTCAAGTATTTCGTACCCGAAAAGGTATAAAATTAAAATATTTCTTATATTCGTACCCGAAAAGGTATAAAATACAATGTCTGCATCAACTTTAAGTCAATTTATCAGGGAAAAAAGAAAACTGCTCGGACTTACGCAGGAAGAACTTTCGTTTAAAGCCGGAGTGGGCCTCCGCTTTGTACGCGAACTTGAAACCGGGAAACCAACATTACGCATGGATAAAGTGAACCAGGTACTTAAACTGTTTGGATATGAGTTAGGTGCAACAGAAATAAACCGGAAAAAATTTACCGATGAGGAAGGCTAAAATTTATATGCACGATTTATGGGCCGGCACACTAACCGAAGACGAAAACGGTTATCATTTTCGGTATGAACAGGAATATCTGACAATCGAAGGTGCAGAACCCGTGAGTTTAACGCTGCCGTTAACAGGCAAAACAACCACCAGCAATACTTTATTTCCCTTTTTCGACGGTCTGATTCCCGAAGGTTGGCTGCTCGAAATAGCCGAACGCAACTGGAAACTGAATCCGCGTGACCGAATGGGAATTTTGCTGGCCACCTGTCGCAATTGTATTGGAGCTGTATCTGTCGAACCTTTTGAAACGAAATAATGGAAAATACAAAGTGTTTATATTGCTATCAGAACCTCGACATAGCTGAACAGGAACTGCATGCAGGAAAAGCCGGTTTTCATTCATTGTGCAGTAAAAAAATATTTGGAACTGCAATTCCTCCTGAATTACCTTACACCGAAGATGATATGCTGACATTGGCAGAACAGGTTGTAAAAAGTCAGAAAACGGTAACCGGAGTTCAGCCAAAATTGTCGCTCGGTATTCAGAAAATGAAATCAGGAGAAATCCCTGCACATTTTACAATTGTGGGACTTTGGGGCGAATATATTCTGAAACCGCCAACAAAACAATACAATAATCTTC
>JBBIVS010000332.1:0-4745 GCA_037439605.1 Draconibacterium sp.
AGGTATCCAAGTTTATTTACATTTTCAAGAAAAATATCGCAATGCATGGAAACCAGCGATTTGTGATTTTCGCACATTTTTATCTCATTTCTGCCAATTGCTTTCATCAGGTTGTTGATGTCGGTTACAACAGTTTTTGACGCATTTGGCAACTGGTTGCAAATGTTGGTGCAGGCAATATGGAAACGGGCCAGTTCACGCCCCAGCTTGCGGATTAGTTTTTCGTCGAGCCTGCGGGGCAATTTCAGTTTGGTTTGAATCGGGTTATAAAAAACCACCCATGCACTGCTCTCCTCCTGGTGATACCGGTAAATAAACAATTCGTTTTTTTTGACGAGCGACTGTGCCAGAAACATCTGGTACGGCGCTTCGAGGTTGTTGGCCAGGTTATTAATAATAATGTGGTCTTCCCTGAAATCGTCATACTTTCCGTAATCCGAAAGTTTGGCAAAAACAGGTTCGCGTTTGTAAAACGAAATTTTATAAACCTGGTTGGTTGAAACGTAGGCGCTAACATCGTAAACCCCTCGGATCTCGTGCCTGTCGTCGAATTCCTTCCAGGCGTGTTTAACAATTTGTATATAATCGGCTTTGTGCATTTGTTTAAACTAAATTATTTCGAAATACCTTTTTAATTCCCAGTCGGTTACCTGGCTGGCATACTGCCGCCACTCCCATTCGCGCGTACGGGTGAAATGGTCAACAAATGCATCGCCAAAAAGTTGTTTTGCAATATTCGAATTGGCCATTTTTTCAGTTGCATCCATCAGGTTTTTGGGTAAAACGCGCTGTTTAGGTGCATTATAACCGTTTCCAATTGTTTCTGGGATTTCAAGTTTCAATTTGTTGTTTATTCCGAAAAGTCCCGATGCCAAAGCCGCAGCCATTGCCAGGTATGGATTAGTGTCGGCCCCGGGAACGCGGGATTCAATTCGCGCCGATTCCATTCTGCCCTGAATAACCCGAACCGCGGTTGTCCGGTTGTCATGCCCCCATGTAGCATTTGCAGGCGCCCAGGCACCGTGGCCAATTAGTTTGTAGCTGTTCACGGTTGGTGCAAACATGGGCAGTATTTCGGGCAAACATACCAACTGGCCGGCAATGTAATACTCCAGCAATTTACTCATTTTGAACGATTTTTCACCATTGAAAAACAAATTTGAAGTTCCGTCTTTATCCCATAAACTCTGGTGAAGGTGCCCCCCGCAACCAGGTAACTTACTATTCCATTTAGCCATAAAACTAGCAACCATATTGTGCCGGTATGCAATTTCCTTCACCCCCGATTTAAAAAGAACAGCTTTGTCGGCGGCAGCTAAAACATCGTCATAATAAATAGCCGCTTCAAAAACACCGGGGCCTGTTTCGGTGTGCATTCCTTCGAGCGGAACATTGAAAGCTTCCATAAAATCGATTAATTCGTTTACAAATGCACTGTTTAACGATGTCCGTAAAACCGAATAGCCAAACATTCCGGGAGTGATTGGCTGCAATTTATCAAACCCTGACTGGTTGATTTCTGAAGGTGTCCCCTTGAAATTGAACCATTCTAATTCCTGTGCAAACTTTGGTGTAAAACCCATGTTTTCACATTCGGCTGCCACCCTTTTTAATAAACTTCGCGAACAGGTGGTTTTTGCATAAACTTCATGTTCACCGAAATCGGCCAAAAAAAACGGGATTGAATTCTCCCACGGAATTTTTCTGAAAGTTGAAATATCGATTTTTGCCCTTGCATCGGGGTAGCCCGTATGCCAGCCGGTAATTTTGCTGTTATCGTAACAAATATCGCCCGAATCCCAGCCAAAAACAACATCGCAAATCCCCAACTGATGATCAACCGAATCGAGGAACTTTTTTTTGTGTATATACTTTCCCCTTAAAATTCCGTCAATATCGGCAATGGCAATTTTAATTTTTGGCGAGTCTGACTTTTTTATCTTTTTGATTATTTCTGACTTGTTCATTGTTGTCCTAAAATTTGAAGAAAAGTAGTTGATGTTTCAATAAATATCAAATTCATTTCGATTTAAATATAATCCGTAATTTCATTTTTTTTCAGATTGAAAACTTTGAAGCTGAAGAATAAAACACTTTTCATTTAACCCCCCTTTTATTTCATACTACTGTTCGTAAATAATCTGTTATTTTTAATAAATGGGTCGCTATTTTTACCACCAAAACCAAACAAAATATATATTTTTGGTTTTCGCAAAAATAACAGATAAAATCAAACAAAAATGGCACAATTCAGATTAAATGCGTTAACCGAAGTACTCAACCGCAAACCGGGCGAAGTTGCCAGGGAAGAAAACCTGGTTTCAGATTATTATGGTATGCTGGTATTCAACCAGACCAAAATGAAAAAATACCTTTCGAAAGAAGCTTTTAAAGCAGTGATGGATGCCATAGAAAATGGCACCACGATTAACCGTAAAATGGCCGATCAGGTTGCCCAGGGTATGAAAACATGGGCAATAGAAAACGGTGCCACCCATTACACGCACTGGTTTCACCCACTTACAGACGGAACTGCTGAAAAACATGATGCATTTATTGTGCACGGAGCAGAAGGTTCGGTTATCGAGTCATTCTCAGGTAATTTACTGGCACAGCAGGAACCCGATGCTTCGTCGTTCCCCAGCGGTGGAATAAGGCAAACTTTCGAAGCCCGCGGTTACACAGCATGGGACCCAACTTCACCGGCATTTATCAGCGAAACTACTTTGACCATTCCGACAATATTTATATCTTATACCGGGGAAGCGCTTGACTATAAAACGCCTCTGCTCAGGGCAATTAATGCTCTTGACAAAGCCGCAACCGCGGTTTGCCAGTATTTCGACAAAAATGTCACTTCGGTGCGCACCAATCTGGGTTGGGAACAGGAATATTTCCTCATTGACGAAGCGCTTTACATGGCCCGTCCCGACCTTGTTTTAACCGGCCGCACATTGATGGGACACGCCTCGTCGAAAGATCAGCAACTTGACGATCATTATTTTTCTTCGATTCCAACCCGTGCAAACCGTTTTATGCAGGACGTGGAAAATGAAGCCTACAAACTCGGAATACCCGTAAAAACCCGTCACAACGAAGTGGCGCCCAACCAGTTTGAATTTGCTCCCATTTTCGAGGAAGCAAATCTGGCCAACGACCACAACCAGTTGATGATGGATATTATGCAGAAAATTGCACGCAGGCATCATTTCAGGGTTTTATTTCACGAAAAACCTTTTAAAGGAATCAACGGTTCAGGGAAACACAATAACTGGTCGCTGACCACCAACACCAATGTCAATCTGTACTCTCCTGGCAAAAACCCCAAATCGAATTTACAATTCCTCACTTTTGTAATCAACACTTTAAAGGCAGTTTACGACGGACAGGATTTGTTGCGGGCAAGTATATTAACCGCTTCAAACACACACCGGTTGGGCGCCAATGAAGCGCCACCTTCAATATTATCGGTATTTTTGGGAACCGAAGTGTCGAATATGCTCGATTTAATGGAAGAGGCCGTGGTTGACCGCAAAATGACCCCCGATGAAAAAACCGCGCTGAAACTGAATATTGGACGCATCCCCGAAATCATTCTCGACAGCACCGACCGCAACCGCACATCGCCGTTTGCATTTACAGGTAACCGTTTTGAATTCCGAGCCGTTGGTTCTTCGGCAAACAACGCATCGGCACTTATTGTTTTAAATGCTCTTGTGGCCAACCAGTTGCTGAAATTCCAGTCTGCGGTTGACGCCCTAATCGAAAAGAATGTCAAAAAAGACGAAGCCATTTTCCAGGTACTTAAAGATTTAATTGTTCAGTCGAAACCCATCCGGTTCAATGGCGATGGGTACAGTGAAGAATGGATAAAGGAAGCGGCAAAACGCGGGCTTACCAACATTAAAACGGTTCCCGAAGCGCTGGCGGCCTATCATCGTCCGGAATATAAAGCAATGTTTTCAAAACTCGAAATTTTCAGCGAAACAGAACTGCATGGACGGGTTGAGGTTGAGTACGAAAAGTTCATTATGAAAATTCAGATTGAATCGCGCGTGCTTGCCGATGTTGCAATAAACCATATTGTTCCCACCGCCATTGCCTATCAAACCATGTTGCTCGAAAATGTAAAATACATGAAAGATGTATTTTCTCCTGAAGAATTTAAAACTTTAGCCAGCGGAAGAATCGAACTGATAAGAACCATTGGAATGCACGTTTCGGCAATCAAAATCAAACGCGAAGAGATGACCGAAGAAAGGAAAAAAGCCAATGCCATTGAAGATGTTGTTAAAAAAGCAAAAGCTTACGATAAAATGGTAAAGCCTTATCTTGAAGAATTAAGGGAACACATCGACAAACTGGAGTTGATTGTTGACGACGAAAAATGGCCGTTGCCAAAATACCGCGAACTTTTATTTACAAGGTAATCAGATAATCAGGTTTTTCGCTTTAGAATATTTCTGAAGCAGCAAAAGGGCATGAAAACCGGTATTCATGCCCTTTTTATTTTTGTTGAAAACAGGTACATTAAAGTATTTAAAAATGCCGTCATCAAAGGCACGAAACCTAAGATAAATCATGGTAAATGAATATTTATACAATAATTTTGTTACATCAAACTTTAAAACAATTTACTTATGAACCGAAAAAATGTAATCATCCTGGGTGCTGCAGGCAGGGATTTCCATAACTTTAATACTTATTTCAGAAACAGGGAAGAATACAATGTGGTTGCCTTTACC
>JBBIVS010000333.1:0-4719 GCA_037439605.1 Draconibacterium sp.
GGAAGGTGGTCACGGTTTTGGGATGACAAAAAAGAAATTGCCGGTTGACCAGTGGCCCGATTTGTTTTACAACTGGCTGAAAGCCATGAAATTCATCAACTAAATGCAAAAAACTCATCCGTTTAATATTTTAAAGTTTTGCCCGAAATGTGGTTCGCACGATTTTAAAATTGCAGGCGAACGCTCATTGAAATGCCAGTCGTGTGGATTTCATTTTTATGTTAATGCTTCGGCCGCAGTGGCAGCGTTGGTTACCGACGGAAATGGCAGGCTGATGCTGGTTACACGAGGTGTTGAGCCCGATTACGGAAAACTCGACTTGCCCGGCGGTTTTGTCGATCACAATGAATCGGTTGAAGATGCTGTAAAACGTGAACTTTTTGAGGAACTTGGAATGAGGGTGAAATCGATGAAATATATCAGTTCGGCGCCAAACGAATATATTTTTTCAGGATTCAGTGTGTTTACAATCGATATGGCATTCGAAGTAATTCCCGGTTCAATAGAAAATTTAAAACCAATGGACGACATTCTTGAATACCGGTTTTATGCTGAAGGAGAGTTTAATTACGACGATATTCCTGCTCCTTCAATCAAACAATTTGTTATCAACTTTTTTCAAAAATGAATATTATCCAAAAACGTGTACAGGCGATCCGGGCTGAAATGCAAAAACCGGATTTGGATGCCTGGTATATTTCAGGAACTGATCCGCATTCAAGCGAATATTTGCCATCAAAATGGAAAACCCGCGAATTTATATCAGGTTTCACAGGTTCGTTCGGAACTGTTATTGTAACCAATACCGAAGCAGGTTTATGGACTGATACCCGCTATTTTATTCAGGCTGAAGAACAATTGAAGGAAACCGGAATTAACATGCACAAACTGCGTGTGCCCGATGCTATTTCTCCTGAAAACTGGTTGGTTGAGAAATTAAGTGCAGGAAAAAGGGTGGGGATTGACGCCCAAACGATTTCGGTTTCAGGTTACAGAAATTTACAGGGAACGCTTGCTAAAAAAGGGATTGAACTGTTAAATACGCCCGATTTGTTTGATGCAATTTGGGAAAACCGTCCGCAAACTCCTTTGGATAAAATATTTGAACTTGAAACCGGTTTTGCCGGAATTTCGCGGGTTGAAAAACAAATTCAGTTGTCGTCAAAATTAAATCAGGTTAATGCTGATCTTATGGTGGTTTCAATGCTCGACGAACTGGCCTGGTTAAATAATTTGCGCGGTTCCGACATCAGCTACAATCCGGTTTTCATGAGTTTTGGACTGGTTGGTAAAGACACGAATTATCTCTTTGTGAATCAATCAAAAATTCCTGTCGATTTGTTAAAAGTTCTTGAAAAAGATGGAATTTGCGTTAAAGAATACGAATCGTTTTATTCATTTCTTAGCACAATAAAAAACAAACGGATTCTACTCGATCCGGCAACAATAAATTATTCAGTTTATAGTTCGTTGACCAAAAACAACGAAATAATTGAAGCTTCATCGCCAGTTTCGCTGGCAAAAGCAATAAAAAACGCTGTCGAGTTAAATGGATTTCGCGAGGCAATGAAAAAAGATGGCGTTGCTTTAACTGAATTTCTTTTTTGGTTAAAATCGAATGTTGGAAAAACAAAAATTACTGAATACGAAATCGGCAGAAAACTGGCTGAATTCAGGTCGAAACAAGCCAACTTTAAGGGCGAAAGTTTTTCACCGATTGTAGGTTACAAAAGTCATGGTGCAATTGTGCATTTAAGCGTTGACACTGAAAATGCATTTCAGGTTAAAGCCGATGGGATTTTGTTGTTTGATTCAGGCGGACAATATTTGGACGGTACTACAGATATTACACGCACTGTTGCTATTGGTCCGGTTACCGAACAGCAAAAAACAGATTTTACGTTGGTTTTAAAGGGAATGATTTCGCTTACGTTAGCCGAATTTCCGTTGGGCACAAAAGGTTGTCATTTGGATATTCTGGCAAGAAAACCATTGTGGGAAAACGGGATGAATTATGGACACGGCACCGGTCACGGGGTGGGGCATTTTTTGAATGTGCACGAAGGGCCGATGTCAATCAGACAGGAATTCAATGAACAACGGATTGAATCGGGAATGGTAATGTCGAACGAACCCGCATTTTACCGTGAAGGTGAATACGGAATCAGAACTGAAAATATGATGGTTTGTGTTGAAAAACAAAAATCAGAATTTGGACAGTTTCTGGGTTTCGAAACACTGACACTTTGCCCGATTGATACAACTCTGATTCAACCTGAATTATTAACTGCCCGCGAAAAAAGCTGGTTAAACAATTATCACCATAAGGTTAATTCAGTGCTTAAACCATTGTTGAAAACTGAATATCATGATTTTTTGGATAAGTTAACAACAGCAATCTGAAAGATTAGTTCGGAACAGTAAAATAGAATTTACTGCCTTGTCCTTTTGGGTTTCGAGCCAGATTTCGCCGCCGTTTTTTTCTACAAAATCTTTGCAGAGAATAAGTCCCAACCCTTTAAAGGCGCTTGCATTTCCGTTCAGTTTTTTTCTGCTTCCCTTGTTAAAAATTTCCAGAATATGTGGTTTGTCAATTCCTGAACCATTGTCGGCAACACAAAAAGTGCAAAAATCTTTATCCTCTTTGGCTGTAATATTAATGTTCCCACCCGGTTGTGTATATTGCACAGCATTCGATATTAAATTTCTAAACACGGTGGCAATCATGTTTTCGTCGGTTTTTACTTTTATATTGTCATCAATTTTATTCTGAATTTTTATTCCTTTGACCGATGCATTCGACTCATTTACTTTTAGAGTTGTATCAACCAAATTGTGAATTTTTACTTCGTGAATGTTAAGTTCAAGTTTTTCCTTTTGCAACTTCGACCATTCTAAAAGGTTTACCAGCAATTTGTGTGTTTCGTCTGATGTTTTATGTATGTCGTCAATCAGTTCAAGTTTAATATCTTCTGAAAGTGTATCCCATTCATTTAGTAGAATTTCAGAAATCCCAACAATTGCATTGAATGGGTTTTTTAAGTCGTGTGCAATTATCGAAAGAAAGCTGTCTTTTGCCCTGTTTGAATCAATCAGTTTTTGAAGTCGCTCAATTACCTTCTCCTCAACCTTTTCATTTAAACTCAAATCACTCCTGGTATTCTTGACTGCGGGTTTAAGTTTCGAATAGTATTGTGAAACAGATTTCAGTGCAATATATAATTCATTTACTGTCCATGGGCTGCTCAAATATCGCAATGTGCGGTAGCTGGCGATTAATTTTCGAATTTGTGAAATGTGTTGATTTTCAGCAATAATGAGCTTTACTGCTGTTGGACAGAATTTATTGATGCTTTCAATAAAACGAATGGTTTCTGTGCTTGAATCTTTGAGGTCGATTACAAATAGTTTTGTCTCCTGCCCGGGCAAAATATTCGTTTGTATCGAATGGATTAATGATTCTTTCCGGTGAAAAGAGGATTGGTCAATGGCTGAACCAAAGTAATTATGTAATTCAGCAATTAAATTGTTTAAATGTTCACTTGAATGCGAAAAGCATACAACAATGGGTTTGTTCATCAGGGTAAAATTTAATGGTTCCTTCGCAAATTTATAATTTTATTTGAAGAAATCATATATCAAATCATGTCATAAATGTTATATAGACTGATTCTAAGTTTTTCGCGAAGCGGTAAATAGCAGTACCGTGTTAATCACGTAAGTTGATAAAATGATACAACTGCCAATTAAATCATGGTAGTAATCGTGAATTATTTTACCCGTCAATGCTATTATTCCACCAGTAATAATGGCTGTAACCACTCTTTTTTTGTTCACTTTTAAGTTCAACAAACCTGCCAGCGTTGGCACAACAAATGCCCCTGAGAAAAATGTTAATGCAAATAGCAGGGTTTGTATTATTGAAGTAATAAAAAGCGCAATAATTATGCTTGACGCACCAATAATTACAATGTAGAAATGTGTAAATGACAATGCTTTTTTATGACTCAAACTGCCGGTTGTAAGCTCGCTAAAAATCATCGACGAAGTTAGCAGGGTTGTATCTGCCGACGACATCACTGCAGAAAGCAATGCCGCGACAAACAGACCGTAAGCCCAGCCTGGCAAAAGGTTTCCGGCAAAGGAAACAACCCCCGAATTTGCTGTGCTTCCTGAATAAATACCAAGCCAGGTAAGTATAAACGAAACAGGTATTAGTGCAAATGCAACAACCAAAATACTCCGGGTTGCTGTTTTTTCATTTTTTGCACAAAATACACGAGAATAGATGTCGGGGCCAACAATAAAAGTAACAGAATAGGTGAGTATTAAAATTATCAGATCGAAAAACGAAAACGAATCATTGAAAAGTGATGAAATTTTCAGGCTTTCAACCGGGTGAATTGTGCCGCTTTTTATTGAAAACAGCAGCAATACAATAAGTCCTGCAACAATAATTACCGACTGAATGGTATCAGTTTTCAAAATACTGATTTGTCCGCCCGCGAGCGTGTAAAAAATGAAAATCAATCCGGCGGCTACTGCAGCAATGTTGTAATCAATAAATCCCAGTCCGCTTAAAATTTTAGCTGCTGCAATAATCTGGGCGGCTACAATTCCAATCCAGGCAACCGGAATTATTATGGATGAAATAATTTCAGCTTTTTTACCATAAAAGGTACCTAATAATTCAGGTAAAGTAAAATGGCCAAACCGGCT
>JBBIVS010000334.1:0-4714 GCA_037439605.1 Draconibacterium sp.
AGGGGTGTATAATTATGAAAGATGTACATATAGGTGTTGATTGTACAATTAACGATCATGTATTAATTCAGAATTCTGCTACAATTGGGCATGATGTGAAGATTGGAAAATATACAAGGGTTGATTGCCATGTAGTTTGTGTTGGTGGAATTGAGCTAAAAGATGAGGTAACAGTTCATTCAAACGCTGTAATTAATGGTCACGTTATTGTGGGGAAAGGGGCTATTGTTGGTGCGCTGAGTTTTGTAATTCGCAGGGTAAATGAAAATACCACCGTAATCGGAAACCCCGCGAGGAAACTCTAATTGGTATTAAAAGCTTTTATGTTTACAGTCAATGATTATAAAAACCTCATTAACGATTAAAGCGAATTAGATTTCAGCTTTGACAGACTAAATCGGGAAAGTAAGTTTTCGATATAGGTTAAATTTGTCAAAATAATAATAAATTACAGTAATAAACTAAAATGAATAACAATGATGACTTTAGATGAATTTTTTGAACATTTCCTTGAAGAATTGGATGTTGTGGACTTGAAAGATATTGATACATCAACTAATTTCAACCAGATTCCGGGATGGGATTCCATTAATGCTTTAATAATTATAGCCATGATTGAGGAAAATTTTGATGTTAGTATTAACAGCAGTGATTTGGAGCAATGCAAGACAATAGCGGATTTATATAAACTTATCCAGAATAAATTGCGATGAGCTTTTCACCATTTTCTTTAGAAAATAAGACCATCCTGGTAACCGGTGCTTCGTCTGGTTTGGGGGCTGCGACCGCAGTTGAATGTTCAAGGGTAGGGGCTAAATTGATTATCACCGGTCGGAATGAGGAAAGATTAAATTCTACTTGTAAGTTATTGATTGGGCAGGAGCATGTTCAGCTGGCAATGGATTTGACCCGGGAAGAAAACCTGGATCATTTGGTAAACGAACTTCCTGTATTGGATGGACTTGTTCTAAGTGCCGGAATTACAAAAACAGTACCCGTAAAGTTTATCTCAAAAGATAATATCGATAAAATTCTTCAGACCAATATTGTCTCTTCCATGATGTTGATACAAAAATTAATCAGGTTAAAAAAAATGAACATAGGATCCTCAGTTGTTTTTATTTCGTCAATTGGGAGTAATAAAGCCCTTTTTGGTAATTCCATTTATTCAACATCAAAAGGCGCTGTAAATTCCTTTTCAAAGGTTTTGGCGCTCGAACTTGCGCCGCGTAAAATCCGGTCAAATTGTATTGAACCAGGCATGATTCCCACTAAATTATCTTTTGAAGGAACATTTTCAAAAGAACAATTGCTTGAGCATGAAAAACATTACCCTTTGGGTTTTGGAGAGCCAACTGATGTAGCGTACGGCTGTATTTATTTATTGTCTGATGCATCAAAATGGGTAACAGGGTCGGTATTAACAATTGATGGAGGTGTAACATTAAAATAATTAATTATGGCTGTTTTAAAATTTAATAATGTTGGTATAACGGCAATTTCTGCTTGCGTGCCAAAGCAGGTTTCATCGAATCTTGATTTACCATTGGAAAAAGAGGCATTGGAAAAATTAATTGGTACTATTGGGATAAAAGAAAAAAGAATTGCCGCGGTTGATGTTACCACATCAGATTTGTGTTATAAGGCTGCAAGACAGTTAATGGATGATAATGATATTGATCCAAAAAGTATTGATATGCTTTTATTTCTAACAGTAACACCTGATTACGTTGCTCCGGCAACATCTTCTATTTTACAACATAAATTAGGATTACCAACTGCAACAGCAAGCATCGATATTTCATTAGCCTGTTCCGGTTATGTCTATGCTCTTTCAATGGCGTATGCATATGCTTCAATTCCCGGAATAAACAAAGTTTTGGTATTGGTCGGTGATACGAATTCTAAGATTGCAAACCAAAGGGATTATGTCAACTTTCCTTTGTTTGGAGATGCCGGTGCAGCTTGTATCGTTGAAAAAGGTGATTTTAAGGAGTCTGTTTTTGTTTTGGCATCAGATGGTTCAGGAGAAGACAGTTTGAAGGTTCCTTATGGAGGTTTTCGGCATCCCCTAACAGCAGATAATTTGGTAGATAAAATACGGGAAAATGGAAATTATCGCCGAGATGTGGATATTGCGATGGATGGAATGGACACTTTTTCTTATGTTGTCAGGACTCTTCCAACGCAAATAAAACAATTAATGAATGAGGCTAAAATAACTGACATCGATATTGATTACCTGGTTCCCCATCAGGCAAATAAATTTATGATGGAATTTGTCATGAAACGGTTAAAATTTGATCTTAATAAAGTCCCATTCAGTCTTGAAAAGTATGGCAATACTAGTTCAGCTTCTGTTCCTTTAACAATTGTTTCTGAACTTATTGATAAACTTGAAGGCGAAAAAAGAATTCTGATGAGCGCCATTGGAGCAGGATGGTCTTATGCATCGGCTTATATTATAACTAATGATATCCGGGTATCACCAGTCATTGAATATTAGAAGGCTTTGAAAAGTTAATAAAGAATTGAATTCAATCGCCTTTTCTGTCAAGTTAATTTTTAACTACATTAAAATATGGAAAATAAAACAATACTATCTGAGCAATTGAGGAACTTTATCTCAGAAACCACTTTTACGGATAAAGAAAAGATAAAAGAAGATACGCTTATTTTTGAGGAAGGTATTTTTGATTCGTTAGGTTTTCTGTCTCTGGTCAGTTTTCTGGATGAAGAATTAGGAATTGAGGTTGCAGATAACGAGTTGTTAGAAGAGAATTTTGAATCGATAAATGCCATTGTAGCATTTATATCCGGAAAAATTAATTCTAATTAGCTTGCCCAAATGTGTGGTATCGCCGGATATATTGACAAAAATGATCTTCCTGATGCGTCTCTGCTTAACAGGATGCTTACACGCATTCAATACAGAGGACCGGATGAATGCGGAATGTATATCGGTACAAATGCGGCTTTTGGTAGTGTTCGCCTGAGCATTATTGATATATATGGAGGGCAGCAACCTTTGCCAAACGAAGATTTAACTCTGTGGATAGCGTTTAATGGAGAAATCTTCAACTATATTGAATTAAGAAAGGAGTTGGAGGAAAAAGGCCATCATTTCAGAACTCATAGTGATACTGAAGTTTTAATACACTTATATGAGGAATATGGTGAGGGTTGTCTTCCAAAATTAAACGGCCAATTTGCGTTTTCAATATGGGATAAAGATAAGCAGGAAATGTTTCTGGCGCGCGACAGAGTTGGAATCCGACCTCTTTTCTATTATAATACACCAGATTTATTTGTTTATGGTTCAGAAATTAAAGCCATTTTTGAACATCCTAAAGTAGGACGAGAAATTTCATTTGAAGGCCTGGCAGAAACTTTTACTTTTTGGACAACAATTACACCCAATACTGTTTTCAATGGAATCAGGGAATGTCCTCCCGGTCATTTTATGAGAATAAAGGATGGCGAATTAAAAGTTCAGAAATTTTGGGAACTTAATTTTGCGACTCCGGATAATTATTACAAAGGCAGTTTTGAGGATGCTATTTCAGATTTTAGTGAACTGTTTAAAGATTCAGTCAGAATCCGGCTTCGCGCTGATGTACCTGTTGCAGCGTATTTAAGCGGAGGTTTGGATTCAAGTGTTACAACTGCATTTATAAAAGACATAGAACCAAATGTTTTGAAAACATTTTCCGTTGGATTTAAAGAAGATGAATTTGATGAATCGAACTTCCAGAATTTAGCATCAAAACATTTCAATACAGATCATGTAGGATTTGAATGCAGCTCAAAAGAAATTGCAGACAATTTTCCACAGGTGGTTTGGCATTGCGAAATACCGCTTTTAAGAACGTCTCCATCGCCAATGTACAGTCTTTCCAAAAAAGTAAGGGAAAAGAATATAAAAGTAGTAATTACGGGTGAGGGCGCCGATGAATTACTTGCCGGGTACGATATTTTTAAGGAAAACAAAATCAGACATTTTTGGTCCAAAGATAAAAACTCAAAGATTCGGCCTTTGCTGTTAAAAAAACTTTATCCATACATTAGTTCAATACAAAATGCAAATTATAATGCATTAAAAATGTTTTTCGGGTATAAACTTGATGAAACTGATTCTCCGGTTTATTCTCATCTGCTAAGGTGGAAGAATTCATCGAACATTACTAATCATTTTAGTAAGGCAATTCAGGAAAAGCTCAAATCTTTCGATCCTTACCTCAGGCTGTTTTCAGACTTTGAAGGTAAACTTGATAAGTTGGACCCACTTGCAAAGGCACAATTCATTGAAATTTATGTATTTTTATCGGGATATTTATTGTCATCACAAGGCGACAGAATGGGAATGGCAAATTCGGTGGAGGGCAGATATCCATTTCTGGATTACAGAATTATTGAGTTCTGTGCTTCCTTACCTCCTGATTACAAACTTAAGGGGCTGAATGAAAAGGTACTGCTAAAGAAAATGATGATTGGGAGATTACCTGAAGAAATATTAAACAGACCCAAACAGGCTTACAGGGCGCCTATAGTAAGCAGTTTTCTTGGAGTTGATGCTCCGGATTATATTAAGGAGGTTCTTTCTGCGGAATCATTACTAAATGCAGGGATCTTTAGCGCCGATTCTGTATCTAAACTACTGGTTAAAATGAATTCGGGGAAGTCATATTCTGAAATAGACAATATGGCACTTACC
>JBBIVS010000335.1:0-4673 GCA_037439605.1 Draconibacterium sp.
CGGCTACAAATGTTGCTACCATTGCGGTATTGGGTAAAACGATGGGGAGAAAATCCCTGATTATTTATCTTTCAACAATCATAGGGGGAGCAATTGTTTTCGGATTACTAACCAACTGGTTGATTCCCGCAGATTTTATTTTAAGAAAAATTGTTCACATTCACGGCGATGGCCACGAACACGAAATGGTTCCGCAATGGTTACAAATGGTGTCGGCGCTGTTTCTTGTTTTTTCTGTTGCTGGCGGATATTTTTATTCAATCATTAAAAAGAAAAGCAAAATGGAAAAATTGGAAGGAATTACAATTAAAGTTACCGGAATGACCTGTTCGCATTGTGAAGCAACTGTGAAGAAAAACCTTGAGGCATTGACAGGAATTACCAATGTTATTGCCGACAACAAAAGTAATTCTGTTAAAATCACCGGTTCAGATATCAATTTGAAATTGGTAAAAGAAACGGTGAATGGGTTAGGTTATCAGTTCATCGATTAAAAACATTCTCAATTAATTCCCTCAAACCGAAACCCTTTGCTGATTTTGCCGAATAAAGCATCAGTAATGATCAAAAGTTTCAAAAAACTTATTTTAATGCAAACAGAACTTAGGCAAATCATTAAAAATTCTTTCAGGTTATTGGTAATTATTTTACTGATTATCAGTTGCTCAAAAAGTAAAAACCAGAAAGAAGAAGCAAAGATGTTAATTCCTGAACAGCCGGAAATTGTGGATGAAAACTCGCTGTTTAACGGAAAAACACTTGGCGGATGGAAAATTACCGAATATGGTCCGCAAGGGCCGGTTTTAGTTTCGGATGGTAAAATTATTTTAAATTATGGCGATGGTTGTACAGGTGTTAACTGGGAGGGGGATTTTCCTAAAGTGAATTACGAGGTTACCCTTGAAGCCCAGAAAACAGTTGGAAATGATTTTTTCTGCGGAATAACCTTCCCCGTAAATGAGGAATTTTGCAGCCTCATAGTTGGCGGTTGGGGAGGCCCTGTGGTGGGTTTGAGTTGTATCGATGGAAATGATGCAGCTCACAATTCAACCCAGATACTTAAAAAGTTTGAAAAAAATGTTTGGTACAAAATAAAACTTCAGGTTACCGGCGAAAAAATAATTGCCTGGATTGACGATGAAAAATTAGTTGATTTTAGTTATCCTGGTCATCGTTTAAGTTTACGTGCCGAAGTTGAACTTTCAAAACCATTTGGGTTGTTTACCTGGCAAACCACTGGCGAAATCAGGAATATCAGAATGCAAAAACTTTAGTTTTTCTTAAGTCATAGTATGGCTCCTCGCTACTCATTCATAGTATGACTTCGGTTCATGCAATGAATAATTACAAAAGTTGCAGTTTCTTGTTTTATTCATAGCATGACTTGGAGTCATAATATGAATTTAAGATAGAAATAAGTGTACCTTACTTTTTTCTCTTCTTCTTAGCCAGAAATTCACGTTGTTCTTTTTCGTTATCGCGAATCAGCTTTTTCCAGTTATTATCTGTGTCTTTTGTAAAATCGAGTGTTTCCTGGTACGCGTTTTTATCGATATCCATTACCGTAATTTCCTGGTCGAGGAAGGATTCAATTTCGGCTAAAATCTCTTTTTCTTCAGGGCTGCAAAACGAAACAGCCTGTCCTTTTTTGGCGCCCCGGCCGGTTCTGCCAACCCGGTGTACATAATTTTCAGGAATCTCAGGCAGGTCGTAGTTTACGACAAAATCAACATTTGGAATATCGATTCCGCGGGCGCTGATGTCGGTGGCAATCAGCAGTTTCAGGATTCCTGTTTTAAAATCGGAGAGGGTAGTGGAGCGTTCGCTTTGGTCTTTATCGCTATGTATGGTTTCTCCGGCAATCTGGACTCTTTCCATGGCTTTTTTTACCCGCTCGGCCCGGACTTTTGTACGCACAAAAACCAGTACTTTGCTGTCGGGATTTTCGTCGATCAATCGTTCCAGAAATGCACGTTTATCGTCCATTTCAATAAAAGCTACAAAATGTTCGATGTTTTTGGCTACCGGGTTTTTAGGCGAAATTTGAATGCGAATGGGTTTGGAAACCAGCGAGTAAGCCAGTTTTTTGATTTTCGGATTGATGGTTGCCGAAAAAAACAAAGTCTGCCGTTTTGCCGGCAAGTGGCGCATCAAATCGTTTATATCCTTAATAAAACCAAGATCCAGCATGTGGTCGGCTTCATCAAGTATAAGAATTTCAATTCCATGCAATTTTAAATATCCCTGACTTACCAAATCGAATAAACGGCCAGGTGTTGCCACTAAAATGTCGATCCCGTTTTCAAGCGCGGCAATTTGTGGCGCCTGGTCAACACCGCCAATAATTCCGATGGTTTTAACTCCCGTATTTTTGGCCAGCGCAGTAAAAACTTCTGATATTTGTTGCGCCAGTTCGTGGGTCGGGACCATTACAAGACATTGTATTAAATTAGTACGTTTTGTTTTTTTTGCATTCTGTATTTTGTGAATGACCGGAATAGCAAACGCAGCTGTTTTTCCGGTGCCGGTTTGGGCAATTGCCAAAACATCTTCACCTTTTAAAATGGGCGGAATGGCTTTGAACTGAATATCTGTAGGCCTCCGGAACCCTTGTTTTTCAAGGTTTTTTTTGAGCTCAAACGAAATGGAATATTCCTCGAATTTCATGCAAATTGAATTTAAAAATGCAAAGATAGCGGAAAGAATTAGGAAAATGCGTGAATGAGTGAATGCGGGAATGCTATAATGCTATAATGCGAGAATGCATGAATGCGAGAATGAAAAAAACAAGACGAGTAACTAATGACTAAAGGTCAGTTATGACAATCCCCAAACTCTGAACTTTAAACACTGAACTCTAAACTGCTAAAGTGTTGCCCAAATTCTTGCCAGCGAATAGCCAGGAGCTTTAATTTCGAGGTCGAGAAAATAACCAAATGGAGTTTGCGCAGTTTCGAATTCAGCGTTTTTCAGCCTTTTTTCAGCCAAATCGAAGAGTATTTTTGTAAATTCAACAGAAGCTTTTGATTCGGCCAGGTGTGCAAATGAATGTAAAATAATGCTGTTGCAGTTGTTTTTCCGCGCAGTCCATTTGAGGTGGTTAACCAGTTTTTTTTCACGGCTTTGAACATCGTATTCCTCGTCGGACGCTTCAACATGAATAAATGCGAGAATAGCGTTGTTGAATACCGCTCCTTCAATTATGGTTTCTGCCGAATCAAGATTTTTTTGCGCAGGAAGGTATTTAAACTCCTCAACATACATTACAAGAACTTTCATTCTTCAATCGAGGATTTTACCAGTTCTTCACCTTTTTTATCAATCCAGGATAACATGGCGGTTTTTTGCTCTTCCGATAGTTTAGCTTCGCGGTGCATAAACACGTATGCTTTTAGCGGCATGGTGTTTTGTTCCAATTCCTGCCTGATATCTTCAAGTGCTTTTATTTTGTCGTAGGCATCCATTTGGCCCCATTCCGAAAAATTAAGTTCCTTTTTCCCTTTAATGATATGTTTGCTTACCATCCACGAGGCAGGGGCAATTCTGTCATAAAATGGATACCTGGTGTTGTTCGAATGGCAATCCAAACAAGCATTCTGAATGGTTACCTGAACATTTTCAGGCAGTTGCTCCTGCATGAAAATGTGGTTTTGAGTTACTTCGCCAATGTTTTTTTCGGGCTGAAAAAACTGAATTACCACAAAAGCAACAATGGCAAGTAAAACGAAGATTTTGAAAAATAAACGCATGAAAAAAGATTTATTATTTCATCAAAGCTTTTGCTTCACTATTTGCCCAATCCATTAAAATCTTTTTCTCTGCATCAGTCAGTTTTTTATCCGGATTTTTTTCCAGAAATTTTGCCGGTGGCATTTCGTTCTCTTCAATTGTTTCTGAAATGTCTTTTAAAGAGGCAATCATTTTGTTTTTTGTCTGGCTGTCCAAAGTCTTGAGATCGAGTTTTTCTTTGGCTTTGTCGTTTTTCGAGTCGGTGTTGTGACACCCAAAGCACGATTTTTCGATGATTGCTTTCACGTCGTCGGGCATCTTTAAAGTTTTTGTTTCAGTTTGAAATCCGGAAGCAGAAACCAAAAAAGATGAAAAAAGGAAAGCAGCAAGTGAAATTGAAAAAAATCTTTTGTTACACATAGGTTTTTGTTTTAAAAGTTAATAATTTGAATTGATTTGTAACGTTATTTCAATTTAAACACAAAAACTCATATTTTGTTTACCTGATGACATGGTTAAAAATTGGTAAAACAATTATAAAATCTATTTTTGTTTTTTTAATAAACTCTATGGCTTTTTATCGTTTTTTGTTGTTGGTTCTGGCGGCGGTTTTACTGCTTTTTGAAACAGGTATGGCTCAAATTTCGCAGGGAGGAGAACCTATGAAAACCGGACTTTTAAAAAGTTCACGAAAGGCATTTATTGAAATGCCGTCGTTAACCAGTTTGCTAATTAACGATTCCGATGCTGAAAACCTGTCATCGGTAAATAAGTTAAAGCCTTTTCGTTTTGCATACCCTTTTGAAGTGAATTTTACCCCCGATAACTCAGGAGAGTGGTTACAGGGCGAAAACGGCTATGCCGTTTGGAAAATTACAATCCATTCAGCGGGGGCTAAATCGCTTAACATCATTTTCGATGAATTTAACCTTCCCGAAACTGCA
>JBBIVS010000336.1:0-4571 GCA_037439605.1 Draconibacterium sp.
ATAGGAATGATTAAAAGCAAACTGGAACACAACAAAACAGCCAAAGGTTTTATTTTTGATGGTTTCCCAAGAACTGTTGATCAGGCAAAAGCTTTGGATGACCTGCTTAACGAAAACGGAACGCCAATTTCAGGGATGTTAAGTCTCGAAGTGGATAAACAGGAATTGATTGATCGGTTAATGAACCGTGGCAAAAATTCGGGACGGGCTGACGACCAGGATCAGTCGATAATAGAAAACCGTATAAATGTTTATAACCAGAAAACTTTGCCGTTAATTGAATATTACAAACCTCAGGGCAAACATTTCGGTATAAACGGAATGGGCAGTATTGAGGATATTGCAGGGAGATTGAAAGCAGTGATTGAATCGTTGTAAAGAAGAAAATGGCTGAATCGAATTTTGTTGATTACGTAAAGATTTTTTGCAAATCAGGAAACGGGGGACCTGGTTCAGCACATTTACGAAGGGAAAAGTTTGTGGCTTATGGCGGTCCCGACGGTGGCGACGGCGGGAGGGGAGGTCACATTATTTTGCGTGGCAACGAACAAATGTGGACTTTGCTCCATCTTAAATATCAAAAACACATTTCCGCCGGAAATGGCGAGTCTGGCGGTAAGCAACGAAGTACCGGCGCCGATGGCGAAGATGTTATTATGGAAGTTCCGTTGGGAACCATTGCCAAAGACGCCGAAACAGGCGAAACACTTTTTGAAATAACAAAACATGGCGAAAGCCGGATTCTGATGAAAGGTGGCCGGGGCGGACTGGGAAACGACCATTTTAAATCGGCTACTTTCCAGACGCCTCGTTTTGCCCAACCCGGTGAAGAAGGCGAAGAAGGCTGGAAAATCCTCGAATTAAAAGTGCTTGCCGATGTTGGGCTTGTCGGTTTTCCAAGTTCAGGGAAATCAACACTTTTGTCAGTGGTATCGGCAGCAAAACCTAAAATTGCAGAATATCATTTTACTACATTGGTGCCAAATCTCGGTATAGTTGGTCACCGCGAAAAACGTTCGTTTGTTATGGCAGATATCCCGGGTATTATTGAAGGAGCGCATCAGGGAAAAGGTCTTGGTTTGCGTTTTCTGCGGCACATCGAACGAAATTCAATGTTGCTTTTCATGGTTCCAGCCGACAGTAAGAATCATTTAAAAGAGTATAAAATATTACTCAACGAACTGGATAAGTATAATCCTGAATTACTCGACAAACAGCGGTTTCTGGCCATCAGCAAAGCCGATATGCTTGACGAGGAGCTGATGAAGGAAATCAGTAAGGAACTAAAGGGAATTCCACACCTGTTTTTTTCATCGGTTACCGGTTTTAATCTCCAGCAACTAAAAGATAAAATCTGGGAAATATTAAACAGTTAAATGGAATGGCTGCAAAATATACTGGAGTTCGACAAGGACCTTTTTCTGTATTTGAATAGTCTCCACACTCCTTTTTGGGATACCATCATGTTAATGGTAACCCGAAAGGAAACATGGATTCCGTTTTTTGCCATTGTACTTTTGTTTATTGTAAAAAATTACAGCACCAAAGCCTTACCTGTCATAATAATTCTGGCTTTGGCAATTCTTATAAGCGATCAGGTTTCTGTATTGTTAAAAGAAAGTATCCAACGGTTCCGACCCGTGCACGATCCTGTAATCGGGCCATTGGTTCATAATGTTTTGCGAAAAGGAAGCCTTTACGGATTTGTATCATCACATGCAGCCAACGGCTTTGCAATATTTGTTTTTACTTCGCGCCTTTTTAAAAATTCAAGTTACCGGATTCTGCTTTTTTTCTGGGCTTTATTGTTCTCTTATTCCCGGATTTATTCAGGTGTTCATTACCCGCTCGATATTATTGGTGGCGCACTTTTAGGATGGATAATCGGAGTATTTTGTTTTAAATTGCTGATGTTTGTCGAGAACCATTTATTATTGTCAGGTTTGCCCCGAATTCAGAAAGCCCGGCTAACTCCAAACCAGTCGGGAATTATTTACCTGGTATTTTTTGTGTTGTCAACAACCGTATTAATTGTTACAGCAATTCTTCATCATTACAGGTATTTATAAAAATGAATCCTTCGATAGAAACTTTTTACAGCCAAAAAGCAGGGGAATATGATGTTCAGCTTAAAATTGTCACTAAAAAGGTAAAGAGGTTTGCATGGTATCGTTTTTTTACATTTTTACTCATTTTTGTGCCGCTTTTTATTTTTGGGTTGAAAAGCTGGTTCACCCTGATTTTTTCGCTTTCAGCAATCGTTTTTTTCTTCTTTTTAGTTAAGAAAAACATTCAACTCGAAATATTAAAGAAGAAAACTACCCTTTTAAAAAAAATAGCAGAAGATGAGTTACTGGCAATTAATCATCAGTTTTCGCATTTTAAAAATGGCGCTGAATTCCTGAATACCGACCATTTTTTCTCTTATGATTTGGATTTGTTTGGTGAAGGATCTTTGTTTCAGTTTATCAACCGCACTTCAACAATCAGCGGGCAGCAAAAACTGGCTGGATGGTTCATAAAACCACCACTTCAAAATGAAGAAATCATTAAAAAACAGGGAGCAATTCAGGAGCTTTCACAAATTCCCGAATGGCGTTTACATTTTTTGGCTAAAGGACAAATTTTTGAAGAAACGGATGAAATGCACAATGAAATTCTTTCATGGGCAGGCCTTGAATTACAATTGAAAAATGCGGCTTCAATAAGATGGCTATTGTACGTAATTCCTTTACTGACATTAATTTCACTTGTTCCAGCAGCGTTTGGTGTAACCAACCTGTTTGTTTGGATAATGGTTTTGTCACAGTGGATTTTCCTTTATTTTTTCAGGAAATCTGTAAAACATTATTTTCAGTTTTTTGGCCGGAAATCTGAACTGCTTTCAAAATACATGCAACTTCTTCAGTTTATAGAAGAAAAGGAATTCAAGTCTGTTTTATTGAACGAATTGCAAAACAAAGTAAGTTTACCAGTTTCGGCAAGTACGGTTTTTCAGCAATTAAAGAATTTGGTTGAACAGTTCGAATACAGGCAAAATATTTTAGTGGGATTTTTCCTGAACAGTTTGTTTCTATGGGATATCCGTTGCGTTTACAGATTATGGAACTGGCATAACCGGCATCATCAAAAACTAACCGATTGGCTTGAAGTGATTGCTGAAACCGATGCTTTAATCAGTTTAGCCAACTTTGCCAATAATCACCCCAATTTTATTTATCCTGAAATTCATGAAGGTGGATTTACTTTTCAGGCCGAAAAAATGGGGCATCCGCTTTTACATAAAAACAAACGCGTTTGTAACGATTTCGAAATCAATGGCTGGGCAAAAGTGATGATTATTACAGGTGCAAACATGGCCGGTAAAAGTACGTTTTTGCGTTCTGTTGGTGTAAACCTGATTCTTGCCCGCACAGGTGCCCCTGTTTGTGCTGAAAGGATGGTTTTTACCCCCATCGAAATTTATACAAACATGCGAACCACAGATTCTCTCTTAAAGGATGAGTCTTATTTTTTTGCTGAATTAAAACGCATAAAAGGAGTTTTGGACTTGCTGCAAAACGGGGAACGCTTTTTTGTAATTCTCGACGAAATGCTGAAAGGAACCAATTCGGTTGACAAATTAAACGGCTCAAGAGAATTACTACGCAAGTTGGTTCAGTTTAAATCGGTTTCGCTCATTGCCACTCACGATTTGAAAATCAGTGAAATGGAGGATGAATATCCGCAACATGTTTTCAATAAATGTTTCGAAATAAGGATTGAAAATGATGATTTGGTTTTCGATTACAAACTTTCAGATGGTGTTACAAAAACCATGAATGCCACATTTCTGATGAAAAAAATGGGGATTATCTGAACTCTTTTTCAACCATATTTTGTTAGTTATTGGTGAGAATCATACTGCCACAAGCGCCGTTGTTTTTGTTATATTTGCGGCAAATTTTTAAAAAATTATGGCTCCGAATTACGATGAAGGAACAATAAAAACGTTAGACTGGCAGGAGCACATCAGGAAGCGCCCGGGAATGTATATAGGGAAGTTGGGCGACGGCACTGCTGCCGATGATGGTATTTACGTTCTGTTGAAAGAAGTTCTGGATAATTCTGTCGATGAATTTATGATGGGATTTGGAAAGAAAATTACTGTTGAAATCGACCAGGACAAAGTAAAGGTGCGCGATTTCGGTCGTGGTATTCCGTTGGGTAAACTCGACGATGTGGTCAGCAAAATGAATACCGGCGCCAAATACGACTCAAAGGTTTTTAAAAAGTCGGTAGGTTTAAATGGCGTTGGAATAAAAGCAGTTAACGCATTGTCTTCAGAATTTACCATAAAAGCTGTTCGCGAGGGAGTGGCAAAGGTAATTCACTTTAGCAAAGGATTTAAAACCGGCGAGGAAGATTTTACAGGGCTTGAAGAACCCAACGGGACAGAGGTGGTTTTCGAACCCGACCAAACTGTTTTCAAAAAATACCACTACATGAGCGATTTTGTGGTGAATATGATCAAAAATTACACATTCCTCAACTCAGGTTTGGTTATTGAATACAACGGCGAAAGATATTAT
>JBBIVS010000337.1:0-4568 GCA_037439605.1 Draconibacterium sp.
TGGGTCGAGGTGGTGGTTCCAAAACTCGATGATTTTGAAATGATCGCTAGCCTTTACCAGTGATTCATGACAAAATCAATGAGAATGAGTTGTTGGCATTTGTACATAACGAAAGTTGTTACGATTTATCAAAGCCGTGCATGGAAGAAGAAAAATTATTTACTGCAGGTTTGGGATATTCAAAAAACAATGGCAAAAACCGGACTTTTCCGGGCGATATTTTAAGACCTTATAAATACGATATTCAGCGTAAAATGAACAATGACAGAGTAAAAACGCCTAATGCCGGCGGTGCAGGTTACGTTATTGCTGGCGATGAATTTCAAATCTTTTTTCAGGAGTTTAACGATGAGGGTAAGCGCCAGGCAGGCACAGCCCGGGCCAACATGAAACATGCAATTGATGCAGCCCGTGAAGGAAAATCTTTCGAAAGGGAAAAACTCAGGGACAGGCAATTTACAGCACCGGGTTTAACTGCATTATCCGACGATATGCCGGGTAATTTTAAATTCGGCAGTAACATGCACTGCAAGGCAACCTGGGCGCCTTCAATCGGTAAATATTTGTTGCTGACATGGAGTTCCAATAATGGCAACCCCAAACTTTATTTATTTGCCTCATACTATGCAATCAACCGGGAACTTACCGAAACGATAACCGATCATAACTCAAAATACGCGATTATTTATCCGTTTTTTGGCAGTCTTTATTCCGACGATGTTCATGAATTGGGTAACGAATTCAATATTTACTGGGCACGGAATCACAAAGAAATGTGGGGAGCAAGTGTGGTTATTCAGCCTGGCAAAAATAAATTGCAGTAATTTTACAAGATTAAAACTAAACCATATTAAAAATGAAAAAACAAATTTTATTATCGCTGCTATTTGTGACGTTAATCAGCATAGTCACCGCACAAAATGGTGTTCAGTTGTACGAAAAACAAGTACCTCTGCCTACATATAAAGTGGCTCCGCCCGAAAAAAATCCCATCTTCTTCAAAAATGAAGCCTATCAGGGAGCTTCAAGGCATTATTATCCGTTGAAACTGAATGACCAGTATATCGATGAAAGAGTGATTCAGGATTGGAAGCATGTGATTCTTGAAAACGAGTACATCGAGGTTGCCATTACACCCGAAATAGGCGGCAAACTTTATTACGCCAAAGACAAAACAAACAATTACAATTTTGTTTATAAAAACAGTGTGGTAAAACCTTCGAATATTGGAATGACCGGAGCATGGGTGTCGGGTGGGATTGAATGGTGCGTTTTGCACCACCACCGGGCATCAACTTTCTTACCGATTGATTACACAACTACTGAAAATGAAGATGGCAGCAAGACGATTTGGGTTGGAGAATCTGAGCCGCGTCATGGCATGAGATGGACAATTGGCATTACTTCATTTCCGGGTAAATCATATTTCCGGGCCGAAGGCAGAATCTACAATGCCACTCCTTTTACCCATTCGATGCTAAACTGGGCAAATGTGGCTGCGCATACCAACGAGAACTACCAGACAATTTTTCCACCCAGTGCGCAGGTTGCAACCTTCCACTCAAAAACAGTATTTAACCATTGGCCCATATCGACCGAGCAATACAGGGAATCGGATTTTACAAAAGGTGTTGATATCAGTTGGTGGAAGAATACCCGGGAATCCAATTCATTTTTTGTGCACGAGTTACAGGAAAACTTTATGGGTGGCTACGATAATGGCAAGGAATCGGGCACTGTGCATATTGGCGACCATAATATAGTAAAGGGAGCAAAACTTTGGCAGTGGGGCTCGGGCCCCCGCGGACAGGCAACCGAAGCAAGATTAACCGAAACCGACGGGCCGTATGTTGAAATTATGGTTGGCGCTTTTTCCGACAATCAGCCCGATTATAGCTGGATTAAACCTTATGAAGTGAAAAAATGGGAGCAATTCTGGTATCCGGTCAGAGGAATTGGAGGATTTAAAAATGCCAACCTGAATGGCGCCGTTAACCTGGAGTTAAAACCTGATAACTCGGTGTTCCTTGGATATTACTCAACATCGAAAGTAAAAAATGCAAAAATTGTTCTTGAAAACGATGGAGCAGTTGTGTTTAAAAAGGATATCGAAATATCACCTGAAAAGCCATTTACTGAAACGATTCAGCTCAACGGGAATGTTGACCTTTATAAACTTTACACACAATTGATTGATGCGGGCAACAATAATATACTGCTCGATTACAAACCGGTAAAACTTGCACCTGTCGAAAAATTGCCGGAAGCCTGGGGAGGATATCCGGCACCAGAAAAATTAACAACAGTGGAAGAATTGTACCTTACCGGTAAAAGGGTGGAACAATTTTATGCACCGCAATACAACGAAATGGATTGGTACATGGAAGCGCTTAAACGCGAACCGGGCGATATCCGCACAAACACTGCCGTTGGAAATCATTATTTAAAAAATGGCGACTACCAAAAGGCCAGACTTTATCTCACGAAAGCGATAAAAAGATTGACCAAAGATTACACACGGCCATCGGATTGCGAAGCACTTTACCTTGAAGGCCTGGTGCTTAAAGCATTGGGGCTGTATGACGAAGCAACCGATACCCTGTATCGTGCAACCTGGGATTATGCTTACCATTCTCCGGCCTATTTCCAGTTGGCTCAAATATCGATGCTTAAAAACGACTATTCAAAAGCGCTTCAGCAAATTAATGAATCGCTGGCCACCAACACCAGGAACAACAGGGCCATTGCCCTAAAATCTTCAATCCTTCGAAAACTTGGAAATTACAATCAGGCCGCTGCATTAATTGAGCAACTTGCAGTTTCCGACCCATTGGATTTCAGACTGCAAAATGAGAGTTTTTTGATTGCAAAACAGAGTGGAAATGCTGCCCGGGCCGAAAGTTTACTTTCAAACCTGAAAAAAGAAATGCGGGATTTTGATGAAAACTATCTTGAACATGCGGTTGGATACCTGAACGACGGACTCCTTCAGGAGGCTGAGGAAGTCCTGCTCCGGTTTAATGGAGAAAATCCGGAAATCGATTATTATCTCGGTTATATTTATACAAAACTCGGCAAAAAAGAGAGTGCGCTTTCATCATTTAAAAATGCCGGGAAACAAGCTGTCGATTATATTTTTCCATACAGGCTCGAAACTGTTGATGCCCTGAAAACGGCTCTTCAGCTTAATCCAACTGATGGAAAATCATATTACTACATTGGAAACATATTGTACGAAAAACAACCTGAGTTCGCCATTGAAAACTGGAAAAAGGCAGTTGAACTGAATCCCGGTCTGGCCATCGCTTACAGAAATATCGGATGGGGTTATTACCGCCATTATAAAAACATTCCGGAAGCTATTTCATATTATGAGAAAGCGATGAATATAACAAAAAGTGAAGCCATTTATTACACAGAACTGGATGCCTTGTATGAATTGAATAACGAGTCGATTGAAAAACGATTGAAATTATTTGAAGGCAACACCGAAGTAATAAGAAACAGGGACGATGCAGTTATCAGGCAAATTTCAGTGCTGACATTGGCAGGTCAGCCCGATAAAGCAGTTGAATTAATTGAAGGCGTTAAATATTCATATCGGGAAGGCGCTTCAATGGTGAGGGAAGTGAAAATTGACGCGCAACTGACACTGGGCAAACAATACTACTCGCAAAAAAACTACCAGAAAGCACTTGAATACTTCCTCAAAGCGCAGGTGCCGGAGGAAGAAGCCGGAAGCGACCAGTTGGGGAGCCGCGATATTCAGGTAAATTATCACATCGGTTTAACTTATAAAGCTTTAAATGAAAAAACAAAGGCCAATGAATTCTTCAGAAAATCTGCAGGCCGAAAAACTTCAAAAATTGGGGCAATGAATTATTACAAGGGTTTAAGTTTTGCAGAGTTGGATGACACAAAAAATGCGAAGAAAACCTTTGAATCGATGATTGAAGAAGCAAACCGGCAACTTGAAAACAGTAATGTAGCTGAAGCGGGAGTGATTTTCGGAGAAAACGAAGCTGAAAATGTGCGAAAATCAAGATTATACACCATTAAAGGACTTGGCTTAAAAGGTTTGAAAAAAACAAAGGAAGCCACCAAAAACCTGCAAAATGCAGTTGAATTATCTCACAGTAACTTGTGGGCAACAATCGAACTTGGAAATATGCAATAAGAAAATGAAGAAGTACTTTTTTACACTACCTATTTCCGAATTCACTGGCCACTCCTGCAGTGGTTCAGTGAATTCATTTTTTTATAAAAATGTCTTCTTAATGAAAATCAACCATTGTTTACTGATCAGAAAATAACAAAATGAAGCCAATAAAATTATTTCAGGTATTTTTCATATTCACCATATTCAGTTTACAGGTTCATGCTCAAAAAAATGTTGCTTTGATTGCCGATGGTAATTCAAAGCAAATTCAGTTTGCCATTGGCGAATTGCAAAGTGTTTTAACCCGAAAAGGACTGAAAACATCTGTAATGCCCGTTTCAAAAACAAACCATCTTAAAAATGATGAGTACATTATCGTTTTGCTGAATATCAGCGAAAAAGCCAGTTC
>JBBIVS010000338.1:0-4560 GCA_037439605.1 Draconibacterium sp.
TCGCGCATGGTGGAAATCATGTTGGGTGTCAGTACTTTCAGTACAGGAACCAGCCAGCTGAAATAGATGTAATATTTCAAAACCCGTTTTTGTCCGGGCGAGGCAATCATAAAGCCAATCCGATAACCAAATGCCTGTTTAAAAGGAAGTTTCATTAAGTCGTTTTCGGTTTTGCCTTTGATGCGCGCCCATGCCATACGGCCTTTTTCGCTGCTGTCGGTGCCGCCGCCGCTCACATAAATAAATGAGAGCTGCGGGTTGGGGTTGAGCGCTTTTGCAAAATGCAGAGTGGTGTCGTATGTAATCCGGCGGTAATCCTCTTCACTGATGCCCACACTACTGATACCGGCACAGAAAAAACAGGCATCGTAACCTTTCAGCTTTTCATCGTTCAGGTCAATCGACAGAAAATCGGCAACAATGTATTCATTCAGTTTGGAATGGCTGATGCCACAGGGTTTGCGGCTTACACTCAATATTTCAGTAATCTGCGGCAGTTGCAGACATTCGAGCAAAATGCCTTCGCCTACCATTCCTGTTGTTCCTGTAATAATGATTTTCATAGAATTTACTGATTTTGTTGTTGATGCAAAAATAACGGAGATTGACGATGAAATGTTGAGTTCAACTCTAAAAGCACCTGATAATTCAAAAACGATATTTGGGAGCAGCGGGCGATGGTTGTAATTTTAGTATTTTTGAAGCGCTGGAAAGTAAAACTGCAGGAATACCAAAAGTCAGATTGTTAATGCAACTTATTCAATATAGTCTGGTAAAAATAGTACTCAAATCAAAATGGTTTATTTGGAGTTCAGTACCTGTATTTGTTGCAGGCATATTCACGCTGACTTATTTTTCAGGTATCAAAGATTTTCCGGTATTTCCCAACAACCGGATTTTCGATTACCGGACCTACAACGACAGTACTGCAGGCGGAAATTCAAGGATCATCGCGAAGTTTGTCTCCGATAGCATGATTCAACTCGAAATTCAAATCAGCGATAAAATCAGCAATCCTTATGTAGGACTAAACATCGGACCAAAAGATGGTAAAAAAATTAAACTTGGGCTATATAACGAACTGAAGGTAAAACTCAACGGAAATGACCTCCGTGGACTTTCGCTGGCTGTGATTACTGAAAATTCGTTAAAAACAAGAGATGGGAAGAAACAGGAGATTTTATTCTACCACAATTTTATGATTTCGCCGGGAGCTGAGACCTACACCGTTAGTCTCGATAAATTTAAAATCCCTGACTGGTGGAGCGAGAATTACCGAATTGAAGATGCATCGAATGTAAAGCCGGAATTAAAAAATCTGAAAGCCATAAATATAAGCAACGCTTTTACTCCTAATTCAGAGAATACGTTTTCATTTGAAATACACGCATTGGTATTTTCACGAAATAATCGTTCGCTTTTTATCCTTATTACAGCTTTGATTTTCGCATTCGTTCTGGTCGATTTTAGTGTTGTGTACCTCGCTGAAAAAATAAAGATGAACCGGAAAGTGATTACCATTGCCTATAAACCGGTTGAAAATAAAACTACTGAAAATTCCAAATCAGATTTTATTGGTTTTATCAACAACAATTTTCAAAACTCCGAACTGACACTTGATTTTGTTTCAGCTGAAACGGGGGTCAGCCAGCGCAGAATAACCAACGAAATACAAAACCGGTTTGGATGCAATTTTAAAACCTATATCAATCGTTTGCGAATCAACGAGTCAAAAAGATTACTTCAGAATAAAGAACTGAACATCGGAGAAATCGCCTTTAAAGTAGGGTTTAACAATCAAAGTCATTTTAACCGGGTTTTTAAAGCCGAATTTCAAATTAGTCCCACCGAGTACCGTGACAAACTGAAGGTTTAGTTCTTTTTGTTGCGAATCACACCTTCCTGATTTCGTATTTTTTCAAGCTTTACCATTTCTGCAAATAATTTGTCGCTTTTTGTAAAAGGCAAATCATTGAGTCGGGTTAATTTTGCGCACAATCAGTGAAAAGAGCTGATGACTAATAAATAAGTAAAATTAAAAGGCAGATGAAAAAACTAATGAATAAAACCTTTGCATTAATGCTGGTGATAATGGTTGTTTCTTTTCTCCAGCTTTCAGCACAAAACGAAAATTGCTTTTTAGAGGATTTTGCACCCAAAAACGCCAGTCTCCCGATTTCAGTTGCTGCAAACAAAACGGTGAGTACATCAACTGTAACTGTCACTTTAGCTGCTGATACATTGGGACAAATATCAAAATACGTTTTTGGAAATGCGCTGGCTGTGTGGATGGGAAACAATACAGGCAATACCACATTTATCAAAAATGTTCAGGCTTTGAATCCTTCTTTAATCCGGTTTCCGGGGGGAAGCTGGTCCAATATCTTTTTTTGGAATGGTACTCCTGCCGGTTTGCCTGACTCTATTTTTGATGGTACCACTTATAATGGAACTACCGCAAAAATGGCAAAGTTTTATGCCATTTCAGGGAAGAACGACTGGCCCACTACTACCGATAATTATTATAAACTACGCCAGCAAACGGGTTCTCAGGGATTAATATCCGTAAATTACAGCTATGCCCGTTATGGTCTGAGCAACAATCCTGTAGCACAGGCAGCCCATCTTGCGGCCCAGTGGGTGCGTTACGATAAGGGACGTACCAAATTCTGGGAGATTGGTAATGAAAATGGCGGTCCCTGGGAAGCAGGGTGGATAATTGACACCCAAAAGAATAAGGATGGGCAGCCTAAAATTATTACCGGACAACTTTATGGCCAAGATTGTAAAGTTTTTATTGATTCGATGAGGGCAGCAGCGACGGAGATAGGTGCAGAAATTTATATTGGCGTACAGGTTTTGCATTTTGATGGCACAAACAGTTGGAACTCGGTTGACAGAACCTGGAACGCAGGGGTTTTTGCAGCAATTGGCGATGCCGCCGATTTTTATGTGATGCACAATTATTACGGGAATGACGCAAACGCCGAGAATTTACTGACTGTTGCTTCAACCGAGCCTAAGAAAAACATCAACTTTATTAAGCAGGACATAATTAACAAAAAGGCTTCTCCAAAACCGGTGGCAGTAACTGAGTATAATATGAACAGCAATTCAGCCAACACAACCATGGGACGCTCATTTATCAATGGTATGCAGGCTACCATTCTGTTTAATGAATTAATCAAAAATAATTTCGGGCTGGGTGCAAGATGGTTACTTGCCTCGGGCGAAGATGGTATGTTTTATCAGGGAAGTAACAACAGTTTATTGTGGCAACCACGGCCTGATTTTTATTATGCCTATTACCTGCAGAAATTTACCGGCGATCATGCAATTACCGCAACTTCTTCCAACGCTGGTATTCTGGCTTATGCTTCCCGTTTTGCTTCCGGCGAAATCGGGGTTGTGCTGGTTAATAAAAGTAAAACAGCTCAGACTGTTAAAATAGACCCCAAAAGTATTGGCGTTGGAAATCAATATTACAATTACTCGTTAACTGGCGGCACCGACAATGGCGATTTTTCGTTGTATGTATCAGTTAACGGAGTTACCCCAACCGGAACACAATGGGGTCCCCGCGAAACTTTGGAAACGATTCCGGCAAATGCTTATTCCATTGACGAAGCCATAAAACTGAATGTTCCAGCGCGGTCGGTTCAGTTTATCATGATTGAAGCAGGCAGTAACATACTGAATCCAACATCAGTGTCCAGTGATAAAAAAAATGAAGTGAATCTGGTAAATTATCCCAACCCGTTTTCCGCCAAAACAACAATTCAGTTTCAAACAACAACATTTGAAAAAGTTTCTTTAGTTGTTTTTGACCAGACAGGAAGAAAAATTACCACTTTGGTCAATGAAACTTTACCAACCGGAATCCACCGGTTTGATTTTGATGGGAGTTCTTTTCCCGGTGGAATTTACTTTTATCAGCTAAAAGTTGGTAATTACGCCTGTGTACAAAAGATGTCGATTGTAAAATAGAATCACTAAACCGGGGTTTCCTTTATAAAAGCATTTTATTTCGAAATATTTACCGGTCAATCCACTTTTGCGCCGCTTCTGAATAACGTTCTCCTACAATCTTGATTTGCGCAGAGGCTTCGTCAATCTGTTTCAATTCATCAACCGAAAGTTGCAGGTTGACAGCCCCGAGATTTTCTTCCAAACGGTGCAGTTTTGTGGTTCCCGGGATGGGCACAATCCACGGCTTTTGCGCCAACAGCCATGCCAGCGCCACCTGTGCAGGTGTGGCTTCTTTTTCTTTGGCAATTGATGTCAGCAAATCAACAACTGCCTGGTTGGCCTTGCGGTTTTCAGCCGAAAAACGTGGAACTGTGGCCCTGAAATCGGTACTTTCAAAAGTGGTTTTGTCGTCGATTTTGCCGGTGAGAAATCCTTTACCCAATGGACTGAACGGCACAAACCCAATGCCCAATTCTTCCAATGCTGGTATGATTTCAATCTCAGGTTCGCGCCACCAAAGCGAGTATTCACTTTGCAATGCGGTAACCGGTTGTTCTGCATGTGCGCGACGGATGTTTTTCACCCCGGCTT
>JBBIVS010000339.1:0-4543 GCA_037439605.1 Draconibacterium sp.
TTTGGGTGCCAGATGTTTCCGTATGAATATCCCACGGAAAATTTATTGCCTTTCGATTTAAAAGAACCGATGTAAAAGGGTGTGTTTAAAGTGAATATTCCGAATGGGTGAAGGGGATAAATCTCGGTCATCAGTTCATCATTGGCCAATATTACTGTGGTCTTCAATTCTTCCTGTCCCGCAGAAAAAAGAGCCGGCATGAAAAATGGCAGGAAAAGGATTAACCCTTTTTGCAAATGATATTTCAGTGGTATCAGAATCATGTTCGGACAAATATGTTAAAAAAAATTACTGTTTGGGCATCCGTATTAATGAAATCGGCAGTAAGGTTATGTTTGGTTGATGTAATTAATTGATGAAATTTCTTAAAATTAGATTGAACTGTATCGGTTAAACTGTCTCAAACCACTCTTCTTCCAAAAGGTGTCAGCGCCAGCGAAGCCAGTTTAAAATGTTGTTTGGCCCAGGGAATGCCAATAATGGTTATTCCGAGTAAGATTCCGAAAAAAACATGGGTCAGCATAATCCATACACCTCCAATAAAAAGCCAGAAGATATTCATGATTGTTGAAAGGCAACCTGTCGCGTAATCCATGTATTCAATTTTCTGACCGAATGGCCACAAAGCGAGAATACCCAGTTTAAACGATTGTAATCCGAAAGGAATACCAATAATGGTAATACACAATAATAGTCCGGCTATCATGTATTCAATAAAAATAACAAATCCGCCGAAGATGAGCCAAAGCAGGTTTCCAAGGAATTTCATTGTTTTTGTTTTTAATTGTACAAATCAATTTTAAAATTACATAAAAAATTATTGAATGTTATTCAGTTTTCACCGATTAACTTTTACCTTAGTTTAAAAATTTTAAAACAGCAAAAATGAAAACCAATTCTGAAAATTACAAATGGGGCTTATTTTATTTTAACCGTGAAGATCCGCGGGCTATTGTACCCAAAGTAAATAAATGGATGGGATGGACACTCAATTTTGCCCGCCCCGAGGCATATCTTATAATTGCAGCTTTCATCGCCCTTTTTATTTACCTCGGGACCCTTTAATTTTTTCATTATCAATGCTCTATACGAATAGTTTCAATACAAAAAAGTGATTCAGCAAAAAGAAATAACACTTCCCGGTTTTCGTCGTGGTTACCATTTAATTACGCGGCTGATTGAGGAAAATCTGCCCGAACTGCCGGAAAACGGGTTGCTGCACATTTTGGTTAAACATACTTCAGCCGGAATTACAATCAATGAAAATGCGGACCCAACTGTTCGCGGCGATTTTGAAGGGTTTATGAATAAAATGATTCCTGAAAACGATCCGGTATATGTGCATACTTACGAAGGCGACGATGATATGCCAGCCCACCTGAAATCGTCGGTGATTGGGGCTGAAATTACCATTCCAATTACCCGTCGCCGTTTAAATCTGGGAACATGGCAGGGTATTTATTTTTGCGAGTTCCGCAATTACGGGGGAAATAGAAAAATTGTACTTACGGTATTCTGCTAAAATTAAGATATTAGGAATTTCAGGTGATTTCTTAAAAAGGTAAAAAATGTTCGGGTTAAAAAAATTACCACACCATAAATTCAATTCAGGCTATATTGCTTTTTGAGTGTGTTTGCCTTTTTTCGGCATATTTAAAATCTCAAGCTTTCTTTTAGCAATATATTCACTAAGTTCCTTCTTTTGTTTTTCAGTCAGGGGTTTACTTTGAATCACAAAATCAACTCCTTCCGGTTCTTTTATAAATCCCATTGTTTTAAGGTTTAAAATATTTATCAACTAATTTTTTTGCAGCAATTGTATCGATAATCATTAAATGACCACCGAAATGATATGCTCCAAGTGTGTTTATATAATGATCAATTAGTTTGGTTTTTGATTCGAAAGATACAAATCCTTCTCCACCTCTCTGAAATGATACTTTACATGCAAATGCGACCAGGTTACCAGGAACTCCTTCATAAAGTTTTCCTTTTCCAAGATTAAATGGAGCACTTTCAAGTAAAAACATATAAACATGATCTGCCTGAACTTTAAAACTTATCAATCCCTGAACAATGTCAGTATTGTCAATAATTGTCAGTTTATAAACTTCTCTGTCAGGTTGATTAAACTCATATTTCCAATCAAACAACCATCCTTTTGATTTTGTTAGGGATTTTAAATCCTGTTTTGTCAATAAAGAAATTTCAGTACGGAAACTATCACCGCTGATTGTATTCAGAATTGAATCAGTTAATTTACCGACTTCAAAATCAAGCTTGTATATATTAGCCTTGGTCATATACAAATATAACAAAAATAACAAGGAATTCATCTTAATCTAAAGCCGTGCTTATATGTTACCAAAAAATACAGGTCAAATCATCTTTTTTTCATGTCAGAAATCTTGCAGTTGAAGGCATAAGAATCAATATCAATAAATTTCAAATCCAACCTGTTTTTAAACAATCCCAAACTTTTATTTTCCTGAGATTTGATATGTTTTGCTTTAGCAGTTCATTCTTACTTTGCATTTAATTTTAAAAAGATTTTCATGCAACGAAAATTACTTTTAGGAGTTGAAGCAATCGGACAAGCCGCGATAGATGCAGGTATTTCGGGTGTTTACGCGTACCCTGGCACTCCTTCAACAGAAATTACCGAATACATTCAGGAAAACAAAATTGCACAGGAGCGCAACATTCACCGGCTGTGGTCGGCCAACGAGAAAACGGCTATGGAAACCGCGCTGGGGATGAGTTACGCCGGTAAACGGACACTGACCTGTATGAAACATGTTGGTTTAAACGTGGCAGCCGACGTTTATATCAATGCTGCTGTTACCGGAGTTAATGGCGGTTTTGTGGTTGTTGTTGCCGACGATCCTTCACAACACTCATCGCAAAACGAACAGGATTCAAGATTTTACGGAAAGTTTGCCATGACCCCGGTTTTTGAGCCATCGAACCAGCAGGAAGCATACGATATGACTTACGAAGCTTTTGATTTTTCAGAGAAAACACAACTGCCTGTTATGGTTCGCATTACAACCCGGCTGGCACATTCGCGTTCGGGGGTGGTTCAGAAAAGGATTCTGGACGAAAAGCAACTGAAACTCCCTGCAAACCCGATGCAGTTTATGTTGCTGCCGGCATACGGAAGAAAGTATTATCAAAATCTGATCGACAAACAGCCAATGTTGCTGAAATATTCAAACGAGTCGCAATACAATTCGTTTTTTCATGGCAACGACAGGAGCCTCGGTATTGTTTGTTGCGGAATTGCTTACAATTACCTGATGGAAAACTACCCCGCCGGCGATTGTCCGTACCCGGTGGTTAAAATTTCGCAGTACCCGGTTCCAGATATGTGGCTCCGGAAACTGGAGAAAGAGTGCGATGAACTGATGGTTATGGAAGAAGGCTACCCTTTGGTGGAGGAACTGCTTGCTGACTTTTTTGAAAGGGGTACAAAAGTTTTTGGCCGTTTAACAGGCTCGCTCCCCCGGAAAGGAGAGTTAAACCCCGACCATGTTCTGAAAGCTTTGGGAAAAGAAATACCTGAAAGTTTAGCGGTTCCGAAAAATCTGGCCGGGCGTCCGCCCTCGTTGTGTGCGGGTTGCGGCCATCAGGATACTTACCTGGCTTTAAACGAAGTGATTCAGGAATACGGCGATGGCAGGGTTTTTTCTGATATTGGTTGTTATACGCTTGGTGCACTGCCTCCTTATAACACTATTAACACGTGTGTTGATATGGGCGCTTCAATTACAATGGCCAAAGGCGCTGCCGATGCCGGACTGGAACCCGTATTTGCAGTAATCGGCGATTCAACTTTTACCCACTCCGGAATGACAGGTTTACTTGATTGTGTTTACGAAAAAACAAACATCAATATTCTGATTGTTGATAATGAAGCTATCGCGATGACCGGTGGACAGGATTCATCGGCAAAAGGTCGGATTGAACAGATTTGTGAAGGAATCGGAGTTGACCCGAAACACATCAGGTTGTTTGTCCCGCTGAAAAAGAATCATGATGAAATTGTACAAATCATAAGGGAAGAGATTGAATTTAAAGGCGTTTCGGTGATCATTGGCCGCAGGGAGTGTATTCAGCGCATCAGCCGGGTGAAAAAGCAAAACAGGGGGCAAAATATTGATGTTTGATCCTTGATGCTTGATACTTGATTCTTGATACTTGATTCTTGATACTTGGTACTTAATACTTAATACTTAATACTTTGTACTCAATATTAAATACTCAAATTTGAATGAAAACTGATATCATATTAGCAGGAGTTGGCGGACAGGGAATTCTTTCCATCGCGGCAATTTTGGGCGCGGCGGCGCTCAACGAAAACTTTTATCTAAAGCAGGCCGAAACCCACGGAATGAGCCAGCGGGGTGGGGAAGTGGTGTCGCACTTTCGCATTTCTGATACACCCATTTATTCCGATTTAATTCCGCTGGGCAGCGCCGATCTCATTCTTTCGGTTGAACCGCTTGAATCGCTGCGGTATTTGCCGTATCTCAAACACAAC
>JBBIVS010000340.1:0-4517 GCA_037439605.1 Draconibacterium sp.
CGCCGATCGTTTTCATGGTGTATGGCCTCACTGGCTCGATGGCGAAACAGGACGTGTAAAACCGTTCAGCCAGTTCGACGATGGCGCAGACCTTGTGGAAACAGCTTTTTTGGTTCAAGGCTTAATTACAGTAAAACAATATTTTATCGATGGCAGCGAACGCGAAAAACAACTGGTTGACAGAATCGACAAACTTTGCCGCGGGGTGCAGTGGAATTTTCATCAGAAAAATAGAGAAAAGGTTTTATACTGGCACTGGTCGCCCAACCATGAATGGAAAATGAACTTCCCGGTAAAGGGTTACAACGAGTGTCTCATCATGTATGTTTTAGGAGCTGCCTCCCCCACTTTTCCAATCGATGCGGCAGCTTACCACGAAGGTTGGGCACGGAACGGCGAAATTGCAGGTAATAATGGCAAATACGGGTTCGCACTTAAACTGAACCATAACGGAGATAAAGAAATGGGAGGCCCATTGTTTTGGGCGCATTATTCCTATTTAGGTCTCGACCCGCGGAACCTTTCCGACAGATATGCCAGTTACTGGGAACACAACGTGGCACACACCATGATCAACCGGCAGCATTGCATTGAAAATCCTCATGGTTACAAAGGTTATGGCGAAAACTGCTGGGGATTGACAGCCAGTTATTCAGTTCGCGGGGCAGGCGATTATTTCAGGGATCCAGATTTGCCAAAACCAGTCCCCGATTCAACCGGAGTGGAATTTGGTTATGCCGGTCACAGTCCGGCTTTCGATTTGGGGGTGATTTCACCTACGGCGGCCTTATCATCAATGCCTTATGCACCAAAAGAGGTAATGCCTGTAATCCGCCATTTTTACGAAGATTTGGGACATAAACTCATGGGGCCTTACGGTTTTTACGATGCTCTCAGCCAGGAATACAACTGGTGGCCACAAAGATATCTTGCCATCGATCAGGGGCCCATTGTGGTGATGATTGAAAATTACCGTACCGGTTTACTCTGGAACCTTTTCATGAAAGATGAAGATGTTCAGAGAGGTTTGAAAATGCTTGATTTCAGATTCTGATTGAATATATTTGAACTAAGCTGAAAATGAATTTTTACACAAAAATCATATTTTTTTACATCGTCATCACCCTGGTTTTCATTCCGGGAAAAGCCTTACCTCAAAATGCCAAACCAAAAACATATTGCAACCCAATAAACATTGACTATGGTTACACCCCGATTCCTAATTTCTCGGAATGGGGCCGCCACCGTGCAACTGCCGATCCTGTAATTGTGAATTACAAAGGCGATTTTTACCTTTTCAGTACCAACCAGTGGGGATATTGGTGGAGTCCTGACATGAATGATTGGAAATTTGTATCCCGCAAATTCCTTCGCCCCTGGAATGGAGGTGTTTACGATGAACTTTGTGCCCCGGCCGTTGGAATTATTGGAGACACAATGCTTGTTTTTGGGTCAACATATACAAGCAAATTCACCATCTGGATGAGTAATGACCCCAAACAAAATCAATGGGAAGCCTTGGTCGATTCGTTTGAAATTGGCGGCTGGGACCCCGACTTTTTTACCGATGACGACGGACGTTTTTTTATGTACAACGGCAGCAGCAACCGCTATCCGCTGTATGGAATTGAACTGAACCGTAAAACGATGGATCCAATTGGAACCCGAAAAGAAATGTACCTGCTTGAGCCGTGGCGGTTTGGTTGGCAGCGGTTTGGCGAACACATGGACAACACATTCCTCGACCCATTTATGGAAGGTGCACACATGACCAAACACAACGGGAAATATTACCTGCAGTATGGTGCGCCCGGCACCGAATTCAGCGGGTATGCCGATGGTGTGGTGGTGGGCGATTCACCACTCGGGCCTTTTACGCCGCAATCGGACCCGGTAAGCATGAAATTGGGCGGTTTTGCCCGTGGCGCCGGGCACGGAAGCACTTTTCAGGATAACCATAGCCAATGGTGGCATGTGAGCACAATCCAGATTTCGGTTAAAAATAATTTTGAACGCAGGCTTGGAATCTGGCCTGCAGGTTTTGATTCTGACGATGTAATGTGGTGCAATACCTCTTTTGGCGATTATCCGCATTATTTGCCCGAAGAAGCGGAACGCCAAAAATCACCACGCCCCGATTGGTTTTTGCTGAATTATAAAAAACCAGTCTCAGTATCATCAACTTATGGTGGATACAATGCCAACAATGCCAACGACGAGAATATGAAAACCTGGTGGAGTGCGGCAACCGGAAATGCCGGCGAATGGATTCAGTCTGATTTGGGAGCTGTTTCAACAGTTCATGCAATTCAGATTAATTATGCCGACCAGGATGTTGATACAGGCCATCTCGGAAAAATAAACGGTGGCGAACAATTTCATCAGTACAAATTATATTCGTCGGTTGACGGCAAAAAATGGAGTATCATTGTTGATAAAAGTGATAATAAAACCGATGTTCCGCATGATTATGCAGAACTTGCTGAACCTGTTCAGGCACGCTTTATCAAACTCGAAAACATACACATGCCCACCGGAAAATTTGCCTTAAGCGGCCTTCGTATTTTTGGCAACGGAAACGGTTCAAAACCCAATGCAGTGAAAACATTCATGGTTTTGCGCACCGAAAAAGACAAACGCAGCGCCTGGATTCGCTGGAGTCCGGTGGAAAATGCCTTTGCGTACAACATTTATTATGGCACAAACCCCGAGAAACTGTACAATTGCGTTATGGTTCACGACCAAAATGAATACTGGTTTAAAGCAATGGACAATCAGCAAACTTACTGGTTCACCATTGAAGCCATTAACGAAAACGGCGTTTCTGAAAGATTTAAAACTATTGAAGTAAATTAAATTCAGTCATGAGAAAAATTTTTGTTTTTATCACTGTACTCGCATTTACCGCTTGCAGCAACAATAATCAAAAAAGTGCCGACAATGAAATGGACCGGTTTATATCGGAATTGATGGATAAAATGACCATCCGGGAAAAAATCGGGCAGCTAAATCTGGTTACTCCCGGCGGAGGAATTTTAACCGGTTCTGTGGTAAGTACTGATGTTGAATCAAAAATTAAAGAAGGTAAAGTAGGCGGTATTTTCGGGATTTACGGCCCTGAAAAACTGCGTCAGGCGCAAAAGCTGGCGGTTGAAGATAGCCGGCTTGGGATTCCGCTTTTGTTTGGTTCCGATGTAATACATGGTTATAAAACCACGTTCCCGCTGCCTATCGCTTTATCGTGTAGCTGGGACCTGGAGATGATTGAAAAAACCGCACGTGTTGCCGCCAATGAAGCCACTGCCGACGGCATTTTCTGGAATTTCTCGCCGATGGTTGATGTTTCGCGCGACCCGCGATGGGGACGTATTTCCGAAGGTTCGGGAGAAGACCCCTATCTCGGTTCGCAAATTGCCAAAGCCATGGTAAAAGGGTATCAGGGCGACGATTTAACTGCGACTAATACGATGATGGCCACTGTAAAACATTTTGCACTCTATGGCGCGCCCGAAGCAGGCCGCGATTACAACACGGTGGACATGAGCCGGATGAAAATGTTCAACGAATATCTGCCACCTTATAAAGCCGCTGTTAATGCAGGAGTAGGTTGCGTAATGTCGTCTTTTAACGATGTTGAAGGAATTCCGGCTTCCGGAAATCAGTGGTTGTTAACCGAATTACTGCTCAAACAGTGGGGGTTTGACGGATTTGTGGTTTCTGATTATACTTCTGTAAACGAAATGATTGAACACGGCATGGGAGATTTACAGGCTGTTTCAGCGCTGGCGCTCAATTCAGGGCTCGATATGGATATGGTTGGTGAAGGTTTTCTGACAACACTCGAAAAATCGGTGAACGAGGGAAAAGTAAACGAAAACACGATCAATCTGGCATGTCGCCGGGTGTTGGAAGCCAAATACAAACTGGGTTTATTCGACGATCCGTACCGTTATTTTGTTGATGCCCGGCCTGCTAAAGATATTCTGACAGCCGAAAACCGGGAATTTGCGAGAAAAGTGGCCTCTAATTCCATGGTTTTATTGAAAAATACAAAACAAATTCTCCCGTTAAAAAAATCCGGCACAATTGCATTGATTGGCCCATTGGCAAACGATAAAAACAACATGCTCGGCACCTGGGCTCCAACCGGCGATCCGCAACTTTCAGTACCAGTTTTGGAAGGAATGAAATCGGTGGCAGGTGAAAGTGTTAAAATTGTTTACGCGAAAGGCGCAAATATTTCCGATGATCCCGTGTTTGCAGCCAAAGTCAATGTTTTCGGGCCGCGGATAATTATTGATGACCTCTCATCTGAAGTGATGTTAAAAGAGGCTTTAACCATTGTAAAAGGCGCTGACGTGGTTGTGGCGGTAGTAGGCGAAGCTTCAGAAATGTCGGGAGAATCGTCGAGCCGGACTGATATTACTATTCCTGAAAGCCAGAAAAAACTCGTCCGGGCGCTGAAAGCCACAGGAAAACCGCTGATACTGGTAATTATGAGCGGCAGGCCACTGGTC
>JBBIVS010000341.1:0-1993 GCA_037439605.1 Draconibacterium sp.
GCAAAAATTTTCACCGCCGTTGCCCAAAACAAAATCAACGTTGTTTTAAGTGGTTCAGGAGCTTCCGATTTGGTAAGTTACCTTGTAGTAAAAAGCTCAGATAAAACAAAAAGTGTTCAGGCAATTTATAATGCGTTTTTTAGCCCCTCCTAACCTCCCCGGAGGGGAGGAATTAGTCCCCAAAGTGGGATTAGCGGGCTTCAAATAAGTTCTTTAATAAGTATAAAAATTAACAATAAGTCTCAGTCATTTAACAAATGACCAAAGTCCCCCTCGGGGGATACAGGGGGCTTTCTAAAAAATAAATAAAAATGACAACAAAAAAATTAAGTTTCGAAACACTGCAGTTACATGCAGGACAAAAACCCGATGCAACAACCAATTCACGGGCAGTGCCCATTTATCAGACAACTTCGTATGTTTTCAACAATGCTGAACATGCAGCAAATTTGTTTGCATTGAAGGAGTTTGGCAATATTTACACCCGTATAATGAACCCGACTTCGGATGTTTTTGAGCAGCGCATTGCAGCACTCGAAGGTGGGGTAGCAGCTTTGGCAGTTGCATCCGGTCATGCTGCCCAGTTTCTTGCGTTCAACACCATTCTTTCGTTGGGCGATAATTTTGTAACCTCCCCGTTTTTGTATGGTGGCTCTTACAGTCAGTTTAAAGTTTCGTTTAAAAAACAAGGAATTGAAGCACGTTTTGCAGCGGATTTGGAAACTGCTTCATTTGAAAGACTGATTGACGGGAAAACAAAAGCAATTTATATGGAAACTATTGGTAACCCCGGATTTAATATTCCCGATTTCGATGCAATAGCAGGGCTGGCAAAAAAGTACGATATCCCGTTGGTGGTTGACAATACCTTTGCCGGTGGCGGATATCTTTTCAGGCCCATTGAACATGGGGCAAATATTGTGGTTGAATCGGCTACCAAATGGATTGGCGGCCACGGAACAAGTATCGGTGGAGTAATTGTCGATGCCGGAACCTACAACTGGGGTAACGGAAAATTCCCCGGATTTACTGAACCTTCTGATAGTTATCATGGGTTGAAATTCTGGGATGTTTTTAATTTCGACAGTCCGTTCGGAAATATCGGTTTTATTATAAAAGCACGCGTTGAAGGCCTTCGTGATTTTGGCCCGGCAATCAGTCCTTTTAACTCGTTTTTGCTTTTACAGGGACTTGAAACCCTTTCGCTTCGCATGGACAGACATGTTGAAAATACACTAGCCCTGGCCAAATGGCTCGAAAAACATCCCAAAGTTGAAAGTGTGAATTATCCGGGGCTCGAAAGTCATCCTTCGTATAAAAATGCTAAAAAGTACCTGACAAGGGGTGCAGGAGGTGTTTTGTCTTTTAAAGTAAATGGCGATCAGCAAACTACAAATCAGGTTGTTAACCACCTTCAGTTGGTAAGCCATCTTGCCAATGTTGGCGATGCAAAAACATTGATTATTCAGCCTTCACTAACCACTCATCAGCAGTTGCCTGCCGAAGCTCAGATTGCTGCAGGGGTTTTCCCAAACCAGTTACGGGTGAGTGTCGGGCTTGAACATATTGATGATATTATTGCCGACTTTGAACAGGCACTGGCAAAAATTTAAAATAAGAAAGCCCCTCCTGACCTCCCCAAAGGGAGGAAAAGAGAAGGATTGTACTGTTTTGAAAATTAAGATAACTTTGGTTTGGAAACAATAATTTTGTAAAGTTTAAAAACGCATGTCCCGCGGTTTTACTGCTCCTCCCCTTCGGGGGAGGTAGGAGGGGGCTTTATAATATGCCACTAAAAATTCCGGATACATTACCGGCCATAAAAATTCTTGAGGAAGAAAATATTTTCGTTATGAATGAATCGCGGGCAACGCACCAGGATATTCGTCCGCTTAAAATTATTATCCTCAACCTGATGCCATTGAAAATAACCACCGAAACCGACCTGCTCCGGTTGTTGTCGAATTCGCCGCTGCAAATCGAAATCGTTCCG
>JBBIVS010000341.1:2003-4515 GCA_037439605.1 Draconibacterium sp.
AAATTAAAGGGCATCAGCACAAAAATACGTCATCGGAACACATGGAAATGTTTTATCGTGATTTCGACCACTTGAAAAATACAAAGTATGATGGCATGATTATTACAGGCGCTCCCGTTGAGCATTTGCCATTTGAAGAAGTTTCCTACTGGGACGAAATGAAACAAATTCTTGACTGGGCTGAACATCATGTTACATCCTCCTTATTTATTTGCTGGGCAGCTCAGGCTGCTTTGTTCCATTATTACGGTGTTCCGAAATATCCTCTGCCTAAAAAGATGTTTGGTGTATTCGAGCACACAACCTCATTCGATAAACTGCCCATTTTAAGGGGGTTCGATGATATTTTTTACATTCCACATTCGCGCCACACCGAAGTTAGGGCTGAAGATATAGAACCCATCGAATCGCTTCAGATTATTGCAAGTTCAAAAGAAGCCGGTGTTTCTATTGTTAAGGCTAAAAACGGAAGACAACTTTTTATCACCGGTCATGCGGAATATTCGCGGCAAACGCTCGATACCGAATACCGCCGCGATATATCACAGAATTTGCCCATAGAAATCCCGGTGAATTATTATCCCGGCGATAATCCCGAAAATGTATCTCAAATGCGCTGGAAGTCAACGGCAAACCTGTTGTTTTCGAATTGGCTGAATTATTACGTTTACCAGGAAACACCCTACAATCTGGAAGAAATACAGTAAAATTCCTTCAACTGCTGCAGAAAAGTAGTGCCGTTGTTTTTTCTTTTCGCCCTTAAACCGTAAATTTGAATAGAATAAACAATCAGAAAAAACATGAAAAAAATAGCAGTTGTTTTAGCAGGTAACGGAGTTTATGATGGGGCTGAGATTCATGAAGCCACTTTAACTTTACTGGCAATTGCCCGGCAAGGGGCAAAATACCAGTGTTTTGCCCCCGATATCAAGCAGGCGCATGTAATTAACCATTTAACCGGCAAGGAAATGCCCGAAACCCGAAATGTTCTGGTTGAGGCAGCCCGCATTGCACGGGGGAAGATAAAACCACTTTTCGAATATAAAGCATCTGATTTTGATGCAATTATTTTTCCGGGCGGATTTGGGGTAGCTAAAAATCTTTGCACGTTTGCTTTCGATGGTGTGAACTACACCGTAAATAAGGATGTTGAAAAGGCAATCAGAACAACTGTTGTTGCCGAGAAACCAATTGGCGCCCTCTGTATTTCGCCGGTTTTAATTGCAAAAATTTTAGTTGATGTTGAAGTTACCATTGGCAACGACAAAGGAACAGCAAATGCAATTGAATCGTTTGGCGGTACGCATATCAATTCGTCACATGGTGAAATTGTAGTTGATGAAAAATACAAGTTGGTAACAACTCCTTGTTACATGCTCGATGCAACAATTGACCAGATTGCTGATGGCGCAGATAATTTAGTCCGTAAAATATTGGAATTGTCCTGATTTGATTATAATTCAATAAAAATGAATCCTGTTCCTTTTATTGATATTCACACTCATCCCAATCATACCGAATCGGAGACCATTATCGTTCAGAATATGTTTCCGGGCGATGGTTTTGCCGCTTTCACAGGACGTAATTTTTATACAATCGGGCTGCATCCATGGTATTTAAAAACACCGGAAGAAAACGATGAAATGATTCATAAATTGGAAGATGCGCTTGACTTTGACCATGTTTGTTTTGTAGGTGAATGTGGCCTCGATAAAAAGGTTAAAGTAGATTTTAATGAACAAATGCGGGTTTTCAGGGCACAGATATTTCTTGCCGAAGAGTACAAGCGGCCTGTAATTATTCACTGCGTAAAAGCATATAACCAGGCCCATGATTTACATCGGAAGTTACATCCTGAAATGCCCTGGATTATGCATGGTTACCAGGGAAATGTGCAAACTACACAACTCCTTGTTAAACGCGGGATATTTTTTTCGTTTGGCAAAAGTTTGTTCGATGAAAAATCAAAATCGATAGAATCGCTGAAATACCTGCCAATGGAAAGGATTTTTTTCGAAACCGATGAATATAATGGCGATGTTGAACAGATTTATAAAAGGGCTGCGGTTTTAAAAAATGTTTCACTTGATATTCTGAAAACCGAAGTCTGGAATAATTTCAACAGGATAGAAAGTTCATTGATCAGCCGGTTTTAATCTGCTTAATTTAAAATAAAATAGTAAAATTGCCTTTTTTCAAATAAAATTAAGCTGCTTTATTAAATGTACAACCTGTTTGTTAAGGAGATTAAAACTTTTTTGGGCTCGCTGATTGGTTACCTCGTAGTTGCTGTTTTTATTTTGATTACAGGTCTGTTTCTTTGGGTTTTCCCGGGTGTGTACAATATCCCCGACAATGGTTATGCAACGCTCGAAGGTCTGTTTTTGCTTGCGCCCTGGGTATATTTGTTTTTAGTTCCGGCCATTACCATGCGCTCGTTTGCCGATGAAATGCGCACTGGCACCATCGAAATTCTGCTTACTAATCCGATTTCAGATTTTAAATTGGTTTT
>JBBIVS010000342.1:0-4513 GCA_037439605.1 Draconibacterium sp.
CCATCATTAAATTTAAAAACTGCGTATCCTTCAGGTTCCAGGTAACCGGGCACATCTGCTTTGTTGTTCAGAACTGCTTCGCGTGATGCCGGAATTGAAAAAGGCATTTTCCCTGTCGGATTGAATTTTCCGGTCAGTACATCCAACAATGCATCGGTAGTTGTACCGAAAGTAGCCAGTATTGTGTTTACGTCTCCATTGTCAATTTCGCTGATGACCCAGGGATTACTGAAATTGACGCCAATTACAGTTGGTTTTTGTACTTTTATTTTATTCACATATTCAACATCAATATTGTTTTTTGACAACTCGATATTGATTTCTGTCCCTTTTGAACTAAACAGCCCGCCTGTATTCGGAATCAGCCACAAAACAACAACATCGGCCTTTTGGGGTGAATTTACAAATTCAATATCCCAGTTGTTTTGTTCCGGAACCACAACAATGTGAGGATCGATATTTCCTCTTGATACCATGTATTTCTCAAAATAAACCTTTGTTTTGGATTGCAGCGGAAGTACCGATTTATCATTTCTCAGCAATACAATGGATTTACGGTGGGCCAGATTTGCTTTTTCCTGAAATTCAGGATTTCCGGTTACCGATACAGCTTTTTCAACATCGACATAAGGATTTTCAAAAATTCCGAGTTCGAATTCTTCTTTTAGCAACCGGGCAACCGATTCGTTGATTCGTTCTTCGGTAATTAACCCCATTTTTATGGTCTCGAGCAGTTTTGTGGGATCCGAAATCCCCGAAAACAAATCCACTCCTGCCAACACCATTTTCTGATAACGTTCAGGAATTGTGATATTTTCAACGCCCCACGGCATCATATCAATGGGTCCGGTATCGGAATTGATGATTCCCTTAAATCCAAGTTTTCCCCGAAGTAAATCGGTAATAACCCCTTTGTTATAAGCAAATCCCACCTCTTCAAATTCAGTATTAACTGGTTTTGCATAATAAGGCATAATTGCCGAAGTACCAGCTTCGATGGCCGCGATGAAAGGTTTTAAATGAAAATCGAACATTCCACCCGGGTAGTGCTGGTCTTGTCCCCAATCAAAATGCGGGTCCTGACCATCCACCTGCGGCCCGCCGCCTGGAAAATGTTTCATCGTAAGCGCAACCGAGTTGGGGCTAAGTTTTTCGCCCTGAAATCCAAGAGTTATCTGGCGTACCATCATTGCTGACAAATCCGCATCTTCTCCAAAAGTGCCTTCGGTGCGCCCCCAGCGCGGTTCGGTGGCTAAATCGGCCATATACATGTAGCCTTTTCTGAGTCCAACTGCAGACCACTCTTTGGAGGCAATTTCAGCAAATTCGCGGGTAAGTGCTGAGTCGCGCATGGCAGCAAGTCCCAGCTCTCCTGGCCATTTCGAGAAAGCAGTTTCGCCAAGGCCCACACCGGCCGACCTGTCGATACTTACGTGGTTTCGCGGATTTGATGTTACCAGTGCCGGAATACCCAGCCGCGATTTTTCTGCCAGCGCCTGCAGGTTGTTCGACCATTCGGCAATCACTTTTGCAGGTGCGTTAACACGTAAAATAAAATGGCGCATGTGAAATTCGTTTACCGATTTTGTTGTACCTGCAATTGAAAGCACTGGTTCGGGCAGTGGCGCCCCGGTAAAAAAGTTGCGGTCGCGCATCACATCCTGTTCTGCGAGGTCACTTGTAACCGGCCCATCGGCGTTTCTTGTCATTTGTCCCATACCGGTTGAGTTGCCCATCCCGATTGTATTGATCAGCATCATTCCCGCTTTTTCCTCAATCGACATTTGCGAAATCAAATCGGCAACCCGTTCATCAACCGGCAAACGCCAATCTTCATATATATCGAGCTTGCCGTTTTTGTTTAAATCTTTAAACTTTAAACCGCTACTTTCAATAATTTGAACAGTTCTGACACCAAGTTCAGGCTGAGCGAATTTTGTTTTTTCGGTACACGACTGAAAAATAATTAAGAGTAAAATGTAAACTGTAATTAAACGGAATGAAAAATTCCGTTCTTCAAAAGAATAGTTTTTCATAAATATCAGGTTTTTTGAATTCATTAAATATAACAAAAATACCTGATTATTTTTATCGTAGCGTTTCAACTGATAAATTGGAACTTATGAACTTCAGACAGTTCTTTTGTATTCTGTTGGAGTTAAACCGGTTTCTTCCTTAAAAATCCGGTTAAACGATGTTTTCGAATTAAACCCGCATTCCAGCCCAATTCCCAATACTGTGTAACGTTCGTATTCAGGATTGACCAGCATTTCTTTTACCTCCAGTACCCTGAATTCGTTAATGAGTTTATAAAAATTCTTTTGCAGCCCGATATTGATTACGTGCGACAATTTGTGCCGTGAAATATGCAATTCCTCAGCCATCATCTGCAAACTGTAATCGGGGTTGAGGTAGGGTTTTTGAGTGTGTAGGTGATAAAAAATCGTTTTTGTCAATTCTTCTGTTTGCTGGTCGTTTAGTACAGGGCGGGGGGTTTTAATTTCCTGAATTTCCCCGTTGTCAGTTGATTCGGGTTCTTTTTCCGTTTTCACGCCGCGTATATAAATCACGGTCTGGTTAATGCCGAAGAAAATCATGATAAAAGTAAAAATGGTAAGATTGGTTGAAAGCAATCGGACCCTGAGCAGTTCAAAACCGAAGACCCGATCGATAAACGACAGGGAGAAATCGGCAATAAAAAGAATAAGAAAAAGTGTCAGAACCGAAACCAGCCATCCAAGCGAGTTTTTAGCTGAATAGTTGGAAAAATGATTTGGAATGTTTTTGCGGTGCTTCAGTATTAATTTTAAACTGAAAAACCAATATACCAGCAACGATATTATCATTAATCCATAATAAATGTTGTTGTAAAAAACCGATGAGACACCTGCAACATTCAACGAACTGCCAATTGGAACCGGGCCAACAACAGAACGGTGGATTGATACGGCCAGAAACGGGAGCAAATGCATTAATATTTGGGGTTTCAACCTGAAATTTTCAACTGCCAGTGAACTTACATAAAGATAAAGCAACGGGCCAAAAAGGAAAAGAACAGGAAATATGCCGGGTTTGAAATATTCCACTACCTGAAATGGCAGTAATCCGGCTCCGAGGAAAATTGCAATCACTGCCAGCCAAACGGTAATAAATGTAAAACTCAGGTGCCACGGGCGTTTTGAAATAAAAAGAAGTATCCCGAACAGAGATTGTATTAACCCAATTATTGCAATAGTTTTTAACACATTAATTTTATATTGGTTAAAGGCTATGGACTATTTAAAAGGCAACAGGTTTAAAGCTGCTTGTTTTATTTTAAAATCCGGCTAAAATGGTTTTCCAGGTGATTTCGCATTCCGGCGCGAAACTCATCGGCATCTCTTTTTTTCAATATTTCAACAAGTTGTTTATGCGATGTAAAATGTTTCCGGGTTGTGGGCATTTTCAACATCCCACTGGTATAAACGTAATTATATATAGGTAGAAGCAGTTTCTGAAAACCTTTCAGTGTTTCATTCCCGGTAATTTCATACAACTTGCCATGAAACCTGATTTCATAATCAATATCAAACAGAACCCTGGCATCAGGGTTTTCCTCATTTTTTACAATTTCCGAAAGTTCTTCAATATCATTTTCGGTGGCGCGGTGCACTACAAAATCCGCCATTCCAACTTCGATAATCAGCCTCAGTTCAAAAACATCTTTTAGTGTCGATTCATCAAGAATATGCGGAATCATCGATTTTTGCAACAGGCCTGCAACATCAGGACTTTTAATCACAGCGCCTTTCTTTTTTTTAGTTTCAATCAAACCCATGGTTTTCAGCCGGGTTAAAGTTTCCCTGATTACCGTGCGGCTAACTCCCATTATCTCAGCCAATTCAACTTCCTTTGGAATCGAATCACCGGGTTTAAGTTCTTTTTTTGCGAACAGGTTTAAAAGGTTCAGTTCCACCTTATCAACAAGACTGCTGTTATCAATAGCCGGTAAAATATCTTGTAAGTCTTCAATTTTCATATCGCCAAAATTAGAGAATCAAAAATTTTTAAAAAATGATTTGGATGTAATAAAATAAAATATATTTTTGCATCGTATTATGTCATACATAATGCAAATATAAGAAAATATTTAAAATTAACACGAATGAAAAAATCTTTTAAAAAAATGTTTTTTTATCACTGGCTGGTAATATTCATGCTGCTCAGTGGAAATGTTTTTGCCCAAAGAACTATTAACGGAAAGGTGGCAGATGCAGCGACCAATGAACCTTTACCGGGTGTGTCAATCGTTATTTCAGGAACGATTTCAGGAACCATAACTGATATCGACGGAAATTTTTCGCTTTCCGTTCCTGCAGATAAAGATGAACTTCTGTTTTCGATGATTGGTTATGAGCCTCAAACGGTAAAACTGACAGAATCGAACACGTTAACGATTCATCTGGCAGTATCAACAACTGCACTCGACGAGGTAGTTGTAACCGGTTACGGTGGAACTCAAAAAAGGTCGAAG
>JBBIVS010000343.1:0-225 GCA_037439605.1 Draconibacterium sp.
ATGCGCATGTTCGAATCATATATGCTCAAACCCAACGGTACATGAGATTTCAAGCATTTACAATCAATTTCAATATATATCGAAAAGTTGGTGACCCATTTCAGCAGGTTTAAAAGCATGTACGGCTGGATTTTAATCAACGAGCCCGGCCTTGGCGGCAACTGCAACATAAAAGAGTTTGGCGAATTTAATTTTTCAGGCAACGATTTTACCGGGCAAACCATC
>JBBIVS010000343.1:235-1668 GCA_037439605.1 Draconibacterium sp.
TGGCCAACCAGATTGCGATTCCAACCAAATAAGCAACGCTGCTTGAACAGTTTGTATCGAAAGACGGAAAATTGATTGTTGACGGGCTAACCGCTATTTTCAACGAAAACCTGCACAACACGATGAAAACCGGGTTTCCATTTGAAAAACTTCTTGGCGGGAACATCAGCGAGTTTAAGGTTGTGGATAATTTGTTTAACATGAATATCGGTTCAAACGGATTGCCGGCGCACCTGAGGAGAGGTTATATCTGCAACAACACCGGGCAGGTTATCGCAACTGATTATGGTCAACTGTCAGGGTTTTTAAATGCAGAGTTTAAAACCAACTTCGACAAAGCGCCTTTTTCGTTTGTTCACCAGCAGAAAGGTTTACTCATGAAAACCTTCAAATCGGGCAATTCTTTTATTACAGTTATGGTTAATAAATCAAACGAAACCAGGCATATCCAAATAAAATCAATCGAAAACAACAAAAAGCCAACTATTCTTTTTGCTGACAAAAAAGGGACTGTTTCCAGTCATACTATCACCATTTCGCCGGAAGAAACTGTAGTAATTAAGTGGATGTAATCCGGTTTTGGGACCATTGTTTTTGTTCGTTTTGGTTATTGGATTACTCAACTTCGAAAAACAAGCAGGTGGAAATGTTTTACGCGACCATTGATTTTACGATGGAAAATAAAACCCTATTTCAACCCTGGCCTTGATTCTGGCTTTATCTTCTTAATCAAACCAATCAAGTCCTGCCGTAAATACCAAATTTTTTTCGCCCTGTATTCGAATAAGAACAAATTAATACGCGACATCTCCACAGATATTTTATCAGGGTGCAAATCTTCGATTGAATACCAGGTATAACCGGTTGCAAAACCAATTGATGGCGAATTGATTGTGGCTTCAAATGATACTTTGCTTCCATTTCAGCGCCTGACAATCCTGCGCTTAATGCCAGACCAAAATTCTTGTAAATAGTCCGCTCGTAATCAACTCCGGGCGCATGTTTTAATACTACACCGAAAAGGAATTTTTATCAGGTTTTCCATCGGTGGAAGTTTGGTTTGATCCAATTGAATTTTGCGCGTTGATCGATACAAATGTGCAAATTAAAAATATTACAGATAATATTAACTTTTTCATTGATATATTTTTAGCAATTTTAATGTGTCAATTTATGAGTTTTGAGGAAAATAAAAATATTGCAAACGATATTGGATTTATTTCTTTTTAATTGTTTCTTTCCGGCTAATCAGCATCGGCAAGGCAACCCCAATCCCGAGCGAAATCAGAATAAAAATGGCTTTCGTTCCATTATTGACAGTGGAAATCAGATTTTGAATATAAACTTCTGTGCTGCTTACTGAGGTTAGCGACATGATACCCAACATCATTTTATAAATAAAGAACCCCGGAATCAGCTGAATTACCGATGGA
>JBBIVS010000343.1:1708-4503 GCA_037439605.1 Draconibacterium sp.
TGATGCTCACCAGCCCGATAATTATGGCGGAAAGAAAGGATGCAAACACAATTCCGGTATCAAAATACATAGTCCCGAATTTAATCAATCCGCCAATTGCGCCAAGTAAACCTACAGGAATCAGGGTTCGTTGGGGTACATTGAACAATATGCCAAATCCCAGTGCGGCAATCCCGGCAGCAATGCTTTTTAAAACTATTTCAAGAATTTCCATATTAAAAACTAAAAATAATTCGAATCGTAAAAACACCCATCGCAATGGCAAATGCTATAATCAACGCGTTCACCATACGCACAATACCGTTTTGAATGTTGCCGTCCATCATATCGGTAACAGAATTTATCAAAGGAACTCCGGGTACAAGGAAAAGTACCGAAGTGGAAAAAGCTGCATCGGGGTGTTTACCGAAATTGAAAAATTCGGCAAAACCGGCAATTAATGAGGCTGTCAATGCAGCAAAAAAAACACAAACATAAGGATTAAACTTTTTTGCGATTGACCAGTGCCTTACAAATAAACCTGCAAAAGTAGCTGTAAAAGCCACCGCCATATCGATTAACCCACCGCCAAAAATATGGCAAAAGGCGGCTCCGGCCAGCCCTACCATGCTTAATACCAACCATAGTGGATATTGAGGCAGTTTTTTCAATCTGAGTAATTCAGCGGCCACCTGTTCCATCGTCCACTCACCGTCAAACACCCGCCAGCTCATCCGGCTGATTCCGCTGACTATTTTGAAATTGATTTTGTGCAGAGAAGTTCATTTTAACCGGCTAAAGAAGTGTTCCTGGTCTTTATCGATAACAGTTAACACCAATGCCCGCTGGTAATCAGAAGTTCAATTTTGAATCCAAGACCGTTTGCCAGCCGTTCGAGTGTAAGCCGGGTACGGTGAGTACTTGCCCCGGAACTCATCAGGGCTGCCCCGACATCGAGCAGAATAGAGCCCACCTCCGATGTATTGTTTGTTTCTGCATTCATTTTCAATTAGATATATTTGTAATGTAAAATATCCAATAAGCCCGCCTGACCGGACGGGCAGGGAATAAGAAATCAGAAAGTTCTTGTCCTAATTTTTCCTTTTTTATTCGTTATTCCTTATTTCTTATTTTCCTGGATTTTTATAGTTATTCATATTTATAAGGAATCACAGGAGTTGCCCTTTTTGTGTGCAAACATAAGCAGCAGCGCGGGTGGCCATTTCGTGAACTTTGGTTAACGGTAGGCCTTTCAGCAAACCTGAAATAAGCACAGCAGTAAACGAATCTCCGGCGCCAACCGTATCGGCAACAACAACTTTGGGCGATTCAACAAATGAATAATCATTGCTGGTCATGATTAGGCTTCCTTTTTCGCCCATGGTGTACACAACATATTTAAGGTTAGAATTGTCGATCAATTGCTTTAACTGATTTTTTATCTCACCTGTTAACTCGAATAATTCTGATAAAACAGGCAGTTCCTCATCGTTGAGCTTCAAAACATCGGCAAATTCAAGTGATTTTATAATGATTTCGGGTGAATAAAAATGTTGCCTCAGATTGATATCAAAAACCTTCAGACAACCTGGTTTAACAACTTCCAATAATCGCTGTATGGTTGTAGCCGAAACCGAATTTCTTTGACCGAGCGAGCCAAAACAAACGGCATCCAGTTCCTTGATTTTTGATTCGGTTTTTGTGTTAAAAACAATATTGTCCCACGCTGTATTTTCGTGAATCACGTATTGCGGGTGTCCTTTTTCGTTTAGCGTTACGGTTACTGTGCCAGTGGGAAAACTGTTGCGCTGAATATATTCGCAGTTGATGTTCAGCCCGGCAAGCGCCAATAAAAGCTCATCTCCAGGCTGGTCGTTGCCGACAGCGCTGAACACCATACTTTGGCATCCGGCCTGCATGGCATGAAACGCAAAATTACAGGGCGCACCGCCAACCTGCTTGCCTGTTGGCAAAACATCCCAAAGCAGCTCGCCGATGCCGGCAGCTAGTGGTTTGTTATTCATTTCAGCAGTTATTGATATTGTTGAATTATTTTGATTGATTTTTTTTTATATTAATAGCAGATAATTTATATTGTGTTTTACCAGCATATTCATTTAAAAGCCTCCACTTTAAGCCTTTGTATGTTCATATTCAGAATTTCAAATAGAACCGAAAATAAAAAACCGTACTCTTTACATCAATTGTAAAAAAGTACGGCCCTTTTATTTTTTATATACAACAATCGTTTTACCAGGCTGGTGGTGGTGCTGGAAACGAACTGGCAGCTTTTGCCGGGGTTTTCATTAGCAGCAACATGGTTGCAGTTGTTAATGTGGCAATTCCGGCTTTTTGCAATGCCTGTTTACGTGTCATTACCGGCTGGTTATCTTTATTTTCACGGGGTGTATTTTTGTTATCGTTTTTCATATCCGTATTTTTTAAAATTTTCTGTTTTATTTAATACCTAATTAATTTCCAACTACAAATTTTACAGGTTTGTATTTGGTTTTATCCAATACGTTAACAAAGTAAATACCGGGAGTAAAGCCAGCAGTACTCATTTTATTCAGGTTTTGCGATGTTGCACCAAACCTGTTGATTAAACGGCCATCAAGGGAATACACCATAAACTGTGCATTTTGACCAACATTTCCTTTAATGTAAAGCGTTTGATCAATGGTATAAACCGATAGTTCGTTCTGCTGAATTTCCTTTACCGCGGTTTGAACAGACGAACCTATATGGAGATAAAACCTGCCGATTCCTTTGTTGTTTGCAGCTACTTCAGCAACGTAATTTTCACCGTTTTTCAG